>NZ_JACHVA010000127.1 GCF_014230055.1 Puniceicoccus vermicola
GAGAGCTCCTTTTCGCTGCGACCGGGCCTGACCTCGAAGACCCGATTGTTGCCGAGGTCGCAGAAGGTGGTGCAAAAGCGGTTCTTTTTGCCCAGGGTATGCTCGTCGATTCCGAGCATCCGGGGGCAATCCCGGTTGGAACGTTTGCGCACCTCCAGCTCGGTGTGCTGGTGATAAATCCGTTCGACCGTAGCCTGCCCGATTCGCTCCCTCTTGGCCAAAGTGCTCGCGCAGATCCCGTCTTCGTGGCGCTGGTGGACTTCCTTGCGAAAGAGCTCCGAGCTCTGGCGATAAGGACGGATGCCCGGAAGCGTGGGAAGGAAACTCCGCTTGCACCTCCAGCACCAGAAACGGCGGGTGTGCACCAACAAAAAAGTTGAACGAACATAACCACTTCGATGACGCACCTTCCGAAGATAACGGCCCTTACTGCGCGGCCCCGGGGCCGCGCAGTAAGGGCATCTCTCAGGCTCCCTCTCCAGAACCGCCTCCAACTCGTCCAAATCCGATTTGCATCGCTGCGAGATCACTTCGTAGCCTGCTATTCCTGTTAGGTTATTCATTGGGGACATGATGGTCTTTGCCCCTCATGTCCCCAAACTTTGAGGAAGACCGTGAAAGCGACGCCGAGTCGCTTTTTTTTTTGCGGCATGTAGTCGTGAGAGCTTCCAGCTCTCTCACCCGTTCGATCGGACCAACTGGCCCGTAATCGGGTCTTCAATTGACTTTGGTTGAGTCGAGGGTTCGATGCATCACCAATGAAATCACGGTTTATCCACCTGCTCTTCGGGCTCATCTTGGCAATGAGTCCAGTCGCCGCCCTCGAGGTAGCGAGCCTTCATCCACTCGTCAGCGAACTGGCCCGCGAGGTAGGCGGGGACTCGGTAACCGTAATTGATCTGATCGAGCCGGGAAACAATCCACACGACTTCGACCCAAATCCGCAAACCTTCGCCGCTGCCTCCCAAGCCTCTCTAGTCCTCATTTCCGGGAAAGGACTCGAGGACTCCTACCTCGAAAAACTCGCGGACAACCTCGGACCGGATACCGAGATCTTCGACGTGGGCGAAGGAGCCTACACCCTCACCTTTGCAGAAAACCTGTCCTCTCCGAATGCAGACCCGCACGAGGATCATGACGATCACGATGGCCACGAGGATCATAGTGAGCATGAGGAGCATCCCTCCCAGGAGAGCGAGGAAGCCCCTGACGGCCACCACCATCATCACGACCACGGATCGGTGGATCCTCACTGGTGGCACGATCCCGACAACATGCGGCGGGCCGCCTTTGTCCTCGCTCAGAAGATGGGTGAGATCGATCCAGAGAATGCGGAAGCCTACAATGCCAATGCTCTCGCCTATGCCCGTGAGATGCGCTCTCTCAAACGGTGGATTCGCCAACAGATCGAAACGATCCCTCCTTCGGATCGGATTCTCGCAACCTCCCACCTCGCCTATGGTTACCTGTGCCACGCCTATGGAATTCAAGCGATCGCCATCCAGGGATACAACCGCGAGGACAACGCCTCTCCTCAGGAGCTTGCCGAATTGATTGATTTCCTTCGGACCCATCAAGTCCGCGTCCTCTTCCCGGAGATCGGCTCCAATCCCAAGTCTTTACAATCTGTCGCGCAGGATACCGGTCTGGTCATCGGGCCACCTCTCATCGCGGACGGCACGGGCATGGCTCCCGGTGATGGCTATGAGGAAATGATGCGCTCCAACGTTACCGCTATCGTGACGGGGCTTTCGGATTAATCTCCCTAAGCCGGTGCAGCCCTGCACCTCCAAGCGAGTTTCTTTCGGGAAAGGTTGCAGAAAATCGATGGGCACATCTCTTTCCCCTATGGCATTTTCACGCAAATCCCCCCTCCTCGCTCTGATCATCTCGGCCTTTAGTCTTCTCGCAGCCTGTTCGAGTCCGGCCAAGGACACCAGCAAAGCCACCATCCCGACAGAGCTAACCGAGAACTATGAAGTCGCCACCCTGGCAGGAGGTTGCTTTTGGTGCATGGAACCGCCCTTTGAAGACCTCGAAGGCGTCCAGGCCGTAATCTCAGGATTCTCCGGTGGCGAAGAAGTCGACCCTTCCTATCAGGACGTAGCCTACGGGCGCACTGGCCATACGGAGAGTGTCCAAATTTATTTCGACCCCTCGATCATCTCCTACGAGGAAATTCTTGGGGTCTATTGGCGACAGATCGATCCGACTGATCTGAAAGGTCAATTCGTCGACCGCGGCCCGCAATATCGCCCTGAGATCTTTGTTCACTCCTCCGCGCAGCGAAAGGTCGCCGAGGAATCCAGAAAAGAATTGGAAGAGAGCGGGCGATTCAATGAAGCGATCGTCGTCCCTGTAACGGATTTCGTCTCCTTCTACCCGGCCGAAGAATATCACCAGGATTTCTACAAGAAGAGTCCCCAACGGTATTACGGATACCGCAAAGGCTCGGGACGGGATCAATTCATCGAATCCCACTGGAAGGACTAACTCCTTGTTTTTGAATTTACCTCTTGGATCCAACGAATAAGCATAGTAGCCGCCATGGGAGACTCCTTCATTCGCAAGAGAAAAATCGCAGCTTTTTCCCGCGAGGAACTGATTGAGAAGTTTGAAAGCCTTCCGCCTTCGCCGAGCGAGATGGGAACCGTCGAAATGCTGGCCGTGCGCCCCTCCCAAGGCGTTCACGAAGAACGGGAAGAGCTCACACTCTCTCCCGAGGGCGGCGTTTCCGGAGACCGCTGGATTAAGGGAAGCTGGATGTCTCTCGAAGACGGGTCGCCGGACCCTCAGGTGCAAGTGGCGATGACCAACAGCCAAGTCATGTCGGTGGTCGCCGGTTCCCTCGAGGCAGGAAAGGAGTGTGGCGACAACCTCTACGTTAACTTCGATATTTCAGAAGAAAACCTACCAGTCGGGACCCAAGTTCGGGTTGGCGAATGCATTCTCGAAGTGAGCGGCGTAGTCAACGATGGCTGCAGTAAATTCACCCAACGCTTCGGTCGAGACGCCTACGAATGGGTCAGCAATCCTGACGAGAGCCATCGCCGACTTCGCGGAATTTTCTGCCGTGTAGTCAAACCGGGCAAAGTGCGTATCGGCGATGCCGTGACGAAGAGTTGATCAACTCTCAATCTCGCGAAAGAGTTTCCTCCATTCGCTCCGCCGTTCATCATCGACCGCCGGATCCGTTTGCACGATGACGCCCCGCACCCCGCGGAAAGGCTTCGAGAGCAAATCCTGAAAGCCACCGGATCCCGATAGAGTTTGCACGGGGATCCCATGTGCCTCGCAGACTTTCGCTAGATCTACCGCTTGCGGGGTCAGGAAGAACTCATCAAAGACCTGCTCCTCGGAGCGAATCGGCAACTGCCCAAAGATCCGCCCTCCCCCATTGTCGATGACAACGAAGGTCAAGGATCCCTCGATCTGCGAAGCCGCTTTCAATCCTCCCACATCGTGGAGGAAGGCCAAGTCACCGAGAACTGCGAAAGTCGTATCGCCACCGTCTGCCATACCCGCAGCCATCGAGACCAGCCCCTCAATCCCGCTCGCTCCCCGATTCGAAAAGATCCGAGGACCGCGCGGGCGATTGGCAAACCAGAAGCGCTCCGCGTCACGAACCGGCATGCTGTTGGCGATCAAAACCTGGCTTTTCCGAGGCGCGCTCACTGCGATCTCATGGTGAATTTTTCCTTCGAAATTTTCGGGCATCGAGTCGAGCCAATCAGAGACCACAGCCACCGTCTTCGCTTCCGCCTCAAGCCAAGCTCCTCGGAAAGCCTCTTCGGGAAAAACATCCGGAAGGTCTCCCAATCCCTCAGGAGTCCCACCGATCCAAGTAAACGGCTTCCGCGCGGGGTCCAAACCTCCGGGGAGCCTTGACCACTGCCATCGAGGCCCTTCAAACCGGGCCAACCACTGCCGAAGGCTCTTCGCGGTCGGTTGAATTCCCACCTGCAGAATTGCTTGGGGCGCAAAATCAGAATGTCGGTCCAGCCATCCCGCAGACAAGAGCCCCTCATACTGAGTCACTACCCGTTCTCCCGCTCCGGGCATCTGCCGAAGTGGATTCAGAACGTCTGCGAGAATGGGCCATCCGAGGTAGTCACTCAGCCGAAAAAGACCATCCGCCCAGCGCTTTGGATTCGGGGGATTCGCGGAGCCCACTATAATCCATCCCGGCCCGGCATTGCGGAGCGATTCCCAGTCAGCGGAAACCTCTGGATCTGGACCTGCGGGTTCATTCAATTCACCTTTTTCAAATGAACCATTGGGCACCGCTGGCAAAAACGGTTCCCGGAAAGGCAGATTGAAATGCACGGGCCCCGGGTTCTGCCCGAGCGCCTCACTCAGACCCGCTTCAGCGATTCGCTCCAACTCACGGCAACCGTCGTCTCCACGCGGCACCTCTGCATCGATCGACCACCGAACAAATTTCCCGTAAATCCCAATCTGATCGATCGTCTGCCCGGCTCCACAGTCCCGCAACTCCGGGGGCCGATCCGCGGTGAGCAGCAACAACGGAATCCCCCGTTCCGAGGCCTCGATCACCCCGGGATAGTAATTCGCAGCCGCTGTCCCAGAGGTACAAATCAGAGCGACGGGACAATGGGAACGATCTGCAATCCCGAGGGCAAAGAAGACCGCCGAGCGCTCATCAAGAACAACCCGCGCCCGGACTTCCGAGAAATGCTGGAGAGCCAAGACCAGCGGCGTAGAGCGAGAACCAGGACTGACGACAAATTCCTTCACCCCCCGGGCAACCAGAGCTGCGAGGAAACTAAGAGCCTGGTGCGCACTCTCAGCCGGTTTTAATGCATTCGGTTCGTTCGGGTTCTGATCCACGATAAACCAGCTTGGAGTGATCCCGGAATGGCGACAAGAATCATCCGCCGGGCGAACATTCGATTCCTCCATCTGCAGAGAAATCCGGGCGAGTCAATTTGTCTCACACGGTCCCAGATTTGCCCTTCTCTGTCCCGACAGCGAAGCCGATCACTTTGGTTAAAAGATACCTCCCCACCTTTTCGACAATCCCCTTACCTACTGACTAACGGCGTCTTACGAGATTTATAACCGAAAACAGCCCACCCGGCATTATGTCTAAAAACTCGGCATTCGTTATGCAATAGAGGGAACCATGAATCCAGATTTTAACCGATTTACAGAAAAGGCACGCGAAGCGGTTGTGCAGGCACAAGCGCTCGCACGCGAAAACCAAAACGCTCAGATCGAGCCTGTACACCTCTTGGCGACTCTCGCCCATCAGGAGAATGGGATCGTTCCGGGCTTACTCAACCATCTACAAATTCCTCCCAATGCGTTGGTCCTTGCCGCCAACCGGGAAGTCGGCAAATTGCCGAAAATTTCCGGATCGAACGGCCAGCCCGGCATGGGCTCCGATCTCGCTTCGGCATTCACCGAGGCCGAGAAAGTCACATCCAAGCGGAAGGATGAATACATCAGCACGGAGCACCTCCTTCTCGGTCTCCTCACCGTGGGACGCCCGAAAGCCCTAAAGGATCTATTCGACAGTTTTGATCTCGATGCAAAACGCCTCGAGAAGGCCATCAAGGACCTTCGCGGTGATCAACGGGTCACCTCGGAGAACCCCGAAGCCTCGTTCGAAGCGCTTGCCAAATACGGGGAAGACCTCGTCCAGAAGGCGCGCGACAACAAGCTCGATCCAGTCATCGGCCGCGACGAAGAGATTCGCCGGGTCATCCGCATTCTCTCGCGCAAGACCAAGAACAATCCGGTTCTCATCGGGGAGCCTGGCGTCGGGAAGACCGCGATCGCCGAAGGCCTCGCCCAGCGCATCGTTCGGGGCGACGTTCCCGATGGCTTGAAAAATCGCACGATCTTCTCGCTCGATCTCGGATCGCTCCTCGCCGGTGCGAAATACCGGGGTGAATTTGAAGAACGCTTGAAGGCCGTCCTCCAAGAAGTGAAACAAAGCGACGGACGCATCATTCTCTTCATCGATGAGCTGCACACGATTGTCGGAGCCGGGAAGGCCGAAGGCGCCATGGACGCGGGCAACATGCTCAAGCCCATGCTCGCACGCGGGGAGCTACACTGTATCGGGGCAACTACCCTCGACGAGTACCGTCAGCACATTGAAAAGGACGCTGCTCTCGAGCGCCGCTTCCAGACCGTGCAAGTTGACCAACCCTCCGTCGAAGATACGATCTCGATCCTCCGCGGTTTGCGGGAGCGCTTCGAAGTCCACCACGGTGTCCGCATTCAGGATAACGCCTTGGTGCAGGCCTCCACCCTCTCCAATCGGTACATCAGCGATCGTTTTCTTCCCGACAAGGCCATCGACCTCGTCGACGAAGCCTGCGCCCTGATCCGCACCGAAATGGACAGCATGCCCGGTGATATGGACTCGCTGAACCGCCGCATCCTCCAACTCGAAATTGAAGAGGCGGCCCTTCGGAATGAAAAAGACGAAGTCAGCCAGCGCCGACGGCAATCGCTCGGCAAAGAACTCTCGGACCTCCGGGAAAACCTCGGCGGACTGAAAGCCGAATGGGAAAACGAGAAAAAGGTCATCAACGAAGCTCGCTCGATTCGTAAAGAGATTGAGGATACGCGCCACGCCATGGAAACGGCCGAACGCCAGTATGATCTCAATACTCTCGCCGAACTGCGTCACGGGAAGTTGCCGCAACTCGAAGCCAAATTGAAAGAGTTCGAGAAGGCCGAGTCGAAGACCCACCTGTTGAAGGAAGTCGTCTCCGCCGATGAAATCGCGGAAATTGTCGGACGCTGGACCGGGATCCCGGTTTCCCGCCTCCTCGAAGGAGAACGGGAAAAGCTCTTACGACTCGAGGACATCCTTCACGAGCGTGTGGTCGGTCAGGAAGAAGCAGTCCAAAGGACCACCGAAGCCATCCTCCGCGCCCGTGCAGGAATTAAGGACCCGAAGCGCCCGATTGGTTCGTTCCTCTTCCTCGGACCGACCGGGGTCGGAAAGACCGAGCTGGCGAAGACCCTGGCCCGCACCCTCTTCGACACCGAAGCCAATCTCACGCGGATCGACATGTCCGAGTACATGGAGAAACACGCGGTGGCTCGACTCATCGGCGCACCTCCGGGATACGTCGGATTCGAGGAAGGCGGTCAGTTGACGGAATCCGTTCGGCGCAAGCCCTACAGCGTCCTTCTCTTCGACGAAGTGGAAAAGGCGCATCCAGATGTGTTCAACATCCTCCTTCAAGTCATGGACGACGGACACATCACCGATTCCCATGGTCGCACGGTCGACTTCAAGAACACCGTGATCATCATGACCTCGAACATCGGCAGCCGTCACCTGCAAGAAGGGGTAAAAGGAGACCTGATTCCGGATGCGGTTCACGAGGCGGTCATGGCCGAACTACGACAAGCCTTCCGACCCGAGTTCCTCAACCGGATCGATGACACGGTTCTCTTCAAGCCATTGACCCGAAAGGAAATCGGCTCGATCACGAAACTCCTGATCGACGACTTGAACCGTCGACTCGAGGATCAAAGAATCGTCGTCCAACCGACCGAGGCGGCCTACGAATGGCTCGCCGACGAAGGTTACGATCCCGTCTACGGCGCCCGCCCACTACGCCGCTTCATCCAGCGTCAAGTCGAGACCCATCTCGCCCGCGCCATGATCTCCGGCGAAGTGCAAGAAGGCCAAGCCGTGAAGTTGGACCATCAAAACGGCGAAACGACACTGACCCCCGAAGGCGAATTCGTAGAAGCGAATGCCTAAAGAGAAATTCCAGAGGCGACCGGAAATCCGGTCGCCTCTTTTTTTTGAGAGAGCCCGTAGGGGCGCAGCTTCAGCTGCCCCCAATCGCGTCGGTTTCGGACCGGCACCCGGGAAGACCTTCCGTAACCCCAAGACCGCGCAGCTGAAGCTGAGCGGCTACTCATTGTAGGGGCGCAGCTTTAGCTGCCCCCCATCGCGTCGGTTCCGGAACGCACCCGGGAAGACCTTCCGCAACCCCAAGACCGCGCAGCTGAAGCTGAGCGGCTACTTGCGAAATCCGATCTTGCCATCATCTCGCAGACTCTCAGCATTCTGCCATCGATTCGTTCGATTTTCAGAGCCGTTTTATTGGCGTGTTTCGGGACACTCTTCCTCACTGGGTTGTGGACCGGGGATGTTATGCGGTCACTCTCCGCTGCCACGGGAGTTTGCCCGCCGAAGTGCTTTTTCGCTTACGGGAATATGGAGAGGCCGAGGAAGAACGTCCGCCTTCCAGCGAAGTCTATGAGCAACGACAACGGCATCTTTTCCGCATCCTCGAAACCTATCTGGATCAAGGTACGGGTTTCGCCCCGTTCACGGACTCCACTCTCGCCCGAATCTGCTCCGAATGGCTCAGGACCTACGATGAGGACGGACTTCGCTTTTCCGATTGGAGCGTCATGCCCAATCACCTTCACCTGATCACCCAGCCATTGTTTTGCGATTCCTGCGAAACCTTTCGAACGATCTGGGTTCGTTTTAAGATGAGGGCCTCCCATCTACTCAATCAGAACCTATCCCGAACGGGAAAGGTCTGGCAGCGATCTTGGTTCGACCGCTGGATCCGCACCCCCACAGAACTCGCCCACTGGCAGAACTACGTCGAAAGCAATCCAGCAAAGACTAGACTCTGCCAGCAATCGCAAGACTGGCCAGGGAACTCGAATTATCGGAAGCGGTGAGGCCATTCTCCGCGAAGTTATCGACCAGGGAGGAAGATTTCGCCGTCGGGGCGCGGCTTCAGCTGCCCCCAATCGCGTCTGTTCGGAATCGCACCCAGAAAACCTTCCGCAACCACAGGACCGCGCAGCTGAAGCTGAGCGGCTACTTCTCTGTAGGGGCGCAGCTTTAGCTGCCCCCATCGCGTATGTTTCGGACCGCACCCAGGGAAACCTTCCGTAACCGCAGGACCGCGCAGCTGAAGCTGAGCGGCTACTTGCTTCAACTCCCCCCGGTCCGCGTCAAATTCCGACCTGCGGAGCAGCCGCAGGTTCCTCCTCCGCATAGAGAGGATCGATTCCTGCGCTTGCGGCGCCAGCGCAGGAACAAATACGTGAAAGCGGCTAAAATGGCTCCGAGAACCACTAGGAAATCAACGATCTGACTCATTTTGCCAATTGGGTTAAAGGAGGGTTCCGACTTGATAGACGAGGACGGCGGCCACCCAGGCCAGGGCCGTCATTCCGAAGAATGAACCTGCAGCGTACCAGCCGTTGAGTTCCTTGGCAATCAAGGCCACTGTTGCACCGCATTGCAGGCAAAGGCAGAAGAAGATCAAGACCGAGAAAACCACGGGTAGCGTAAAGACCGGCATGCCTGCCTTCGGCCCGGAGGGCCAGGTCTCGTTTGCGATCTGGTCCCTCAACCCCGAGGACTCCTCATCCACATCGGGACCGAGTTGATAGATGATTCCCAAGGTCGAGATCACGAGTTCGCGGGCCGGAAAACTGGAGAGCACCCCGACGGTGATTTTCCAATCAAATCCCGCTGGTGCAAAAACTGGCTGCACCCATTGGCCGAAACGGCCCAGATAGCTATTTTCCAGATAGGCTGCCGCGAGAAGATTATCGTATTCAGCGAAGTAAGGACTCTCCTGATCGGCAAGTAGCTCATCTGCCTTTGCAGAGGTCACCGAGAGCGCCTGAGTGATTCGCTCTACTGATTGTGCGTGTATCTCGGTCTCGACCGATTCACTTCGAGGGAAGTAAAGGAGGGCCCAGATCAAAACCGAGAAAGCGAGAATCACCGACCCGGCCCGCATCAAAAACTCTCGCCCACTCTCCCACATCCGCAGCAGAAGATTCCGGAGATGAGGCACTTTGTAGTGCGGCATCTCGAGAATGAACGGCGAAGCCCCCGAAGGTGCGAAAAACCGATGGGCCACCCAAGCCAAAGAGGCGGCAATGAAGAGCCCAACGAAGTGAAGGAGGAACAGCGTCCACCCGGCAGCTGCCGCGCCGTAGGTCGGCTCGACAAAGGCACCGATGAAGAGAACATAGACTGGCAACCGCGCCGAGCAGCTCATGAACGGTGCCATGAGAATGGTGGTCGTCCGGGACCAGCGGCTTTCCAGGGTTCGCGCGGCCATGATCCCCGGGATCGCGCAGGCATAGCTGGAAAGCAGTGGGACAAAACTCTTCCCATTCAAACCACACCAACCGAGCGCTTTATCCATCAGGAAAGCTGCTCGGGCCATGTAGCCCGTATCCTCGAGGAGACCGATAAAGAAAAAGAGAACAAAGATCTGCGGTAGGAAGATGATGACGCCACCGACCCCGGCAACAATTCCATCGACGACCAAGCTCTCCAGAAGCGGAGTTCCGGATAGAACGGGACGCAAGGCCTCTTGGGTCGCCCCCGTCAAGAAATCCAGCCCGTCCATGATCGGGCCGGCCCAGCTGTACACCGACTGGAATACGACCCACATAACCGCAACGAAAATGATCGATCCCCAAAAACGATGGAGCAAAAGCCGGTCAATGGACTCCGAAGCACCCACCGCACGGCGTTCTTTCTGGTTCGAGACGTCGGCCAGAATCTCGCGGATCCTTCCGTATTGGATCAGAGCCTCCGCCGGTCCGGGATTGAGCCCAGCGGCCGCGATTTTCCGGCGACCTTCTTCGACAATCTGGCCAATTTCTTCGCGTTGGTCTGGCCAACGGCCATAAAGAGCGCTCCGTGGATCAAAAAGAAAACGCAAAGCCTCGGCGCGCCGCAATCCAGAGACGGTCTCGCAAAGCTGGTTCAGGGTCTGCTCGACTTCGAGATTCCAATCGGTGGGCTTGATATAGGAAGGCACCTCCAACTTTTTGCGGATCGTCTCTTCCAGTTTCGCCATTCCCTCTCCCGACCGGGCCGAGATCGGCACGACAGGAACTCCGAAGCGCTCCGCGAGTTTATCGCAATCGATGTTCAGACCTCTTTTCCGGGCAATGTCCCACTGGTTCAGGACCAGGATCATCGGGAGCCCGAAGTCCGCCGCTTGCAGAGGAAGAAATAAATTCCGCTCCAAATTCGTCGGATCGATTACACAAATCAGGAGGTCGAGTTCATCTCGTCCCGACCGGGCAGCCAGAGCATCCAATACCGCCCTTTCGTCCGCCGTCGTCGCCGAAAGACTGTAAGCCCCCGGCAAGTCGACGAGCTCCAGAGGATCATTCCCTGCAAAAGCGGTCCCGACGCGTTCTTCTACCGTAATCCCCGGATAATTGGCGATACGCTGCCGGAGTCCAGTCAGCCGATTGAAGAGGGTCGATTTTCCCGTGTTGGGGTTTCCGATGAGACCGACTCGAGCGGTCTTCTTTTTCTCAGCCGCCAATACCACTGAATTTTCTCCACTGTCCCACTAAAACTGCTTTCGCTTCGACTTTGCGAAGACCAATCCGTTGTCCGCCAAGATCCACCGCAATCGGGTCCCCCAAAGGAGCAACCCTGGCGAGACGTAGGATCTGCCCGGGGAGAAACCCCAGCGAACTTAGACGCAATGCTGAGGGACAGTTATCATCGACCTCACTGATCTCACATTCGTAGCCCAGAGGAAGTTGGTCCAACGACCCGCATATCCCCTCCCCCTTGTTTGTGTGACTCATCTCCATTGCCCCTGTTTTCCTAAAATTGAGACTCATGAGCAACCATTTTTGATACTGAATCCCACTCTAGGCTTCTTCCTTATTCAGTGAATTAGAAGATCTTTCCGATGGACTCCGAACGCACAAGCCACTCAGCCTGCGGCCCAATAATTGCAAATTGCATGAATTTCGGGGATTTGGAAAAAATTCTCCTATCCTCATTGCAACTATGGGGAAGCCTAGTTAGCTCCCGAGAATGTCCCGCAAAGCGAAAGCCATCCGTCTCCGAGGAGTCCGGCAAAACAATTTAAAGAACCTTTCCGTCGATATCCCGCTCGGTAAGGTAACGGTCGTAACTGGGCTCAGTGGAGCCGGTAAATCATCCCTCGTCTTCGAAACCCTCCACGCCGAGGGACAGCGCCGCTATGTAGAGACCTTTAACGCCTATACCCGCCAATTTCTTGAAACGATCGGGCGTCCGGACGTGGACTCGATTGAGAACATCTGCCCCTCCATTGCCATTGAGCAGAAGAACTCCGTACGGACTTCTCGCTCCACAGTCGGAACCATGACGGAGCTTTGCGATTTCTTCAAAGTCTGGTTTCCCTCCGTCGCCACCCTGTACGATCCGGCCACGGGGCACCCTATCGGAGACGATTCGCCGCAATCGGTCTGGAAACGTCTGCTCGCTGCGAGTGAAAGCACCGACCCCTGCCTCATCGGCTTCCGAATCGAAAAGCCCAAAAACATCGACTGGGAGGAGATTCTCTCGTCGCTCGGAAAGCAGGGGTACAATCGTGGAGTTCACGGAGGAGAAGTCATCCGGCTCGGGGAGATCCAACCCGACGCCCTCAAGGGAAGCCAGTCGCTCCTCGTCGTTCAGGATCGACTCAAGATCGCCCCTACCAACCGAAACCGTTTTCTCGAGGCAGCGACAACCGCCTTCCAGCACGGCCACGGCGAGATGCTCATCTTCGATTCTTCGGGCGAGATCCTGCACTCTTTTTCAGAGGGTTTGCGCTCCCCGGAAACCGGCCGCACCTTCCGCCCTCCTCAGCCCGCAGTCTTCTCGTTCAACTCACCGATTGGGGCATGTCCCAGCTGCCGCGGTTTCGGAAGAGTCATCGGCCTGAACCGCGACTTAGTCATCCCGGATCAAACTCTTTCTCTCAACAAAGGAGCCATCCGTCCGTTTCAAGGCAAAGTGTATTCCAATTCCCTCGACGACCTGCGCCGTCGGGCAAAAGATTTCGGTCTGCGCATGGACGTCCCCTGGCAGGACCTGACCGACCGGGAAAAGCGCTTTGTCTGGGAAGGTGATACCGACTACCCCAGCGGAGAAGATGAGGCCTGGATCGGCCGCTGGTACGGAATCGAACGTTTTTTCGCCTGGCTCGAGAAAAATGTCTACAAGATGCACGTCCGGGTTTTCCTGTCGAAATACCGTGCCTACGACACTTGTCCCGATTGCAATGGAAAACGCCTCGGCGAGGAATCTCTCTGCTGGAAATGGAACGGGGTCACCCTGCCCGACCTTTACGAGAAAGAAGTTGGCGAACTCCGGGCCCTCATCGAACCTCATCAAGAAGACCTCGACCCCGGGGATATCCTGGGACCCATCCTTCAGCGCCTGCGTTTCCTCGATGATGTCGGGCTGGGTTATCTAACCCTCAATCGAGCCACCCGCACGCTCAGCGGCGGGGAGACCGAACGAGTCAATCTCACGACCTGCCTCGGGACCTCGATGGTCGACACCCTGTTCGTCCTCGACGAACCTTCAGTAGGACTTCATCCCCGTGATATTGACCGCCTGATCGGAATTCTTCGCGGACTCGCGGCCCAGGGTAATACCGTCGTCGTCGTCGAGCACGACGAACGGATCATGCGCGCCGCAGACCGCATCCTCGAGATCGGGCCCAACCCCGGCCGCCGAGGAGGAGAAATCGTCTTCGAAGGAACGCCCGCTCAAATCTGCTCTTCTCGCAAAAGTCTGACTGGCTCGTATCTTTCCGGTGAAGTGGGTGCCGCTTCGTCGGAATCACGCCGCCCGGTCGAGATGGATCAACGCAAAAAGGAAAGCTGCGGGCGCCTCTCGATTTACGGAGCCTCCAAACACAACCTCAACGACATCAACCTACATCTTCCGCTCAAGCGCTTTGTCGCCATCAGCGGAGTTTCGGGGTCTGGGAAATCTACGCTCCTGCAAAAAGTCATCTACGACGGCCTTCTCCGGCAAAGAGGTCAACCTGTCGATGATCCCGCCCAGATTCGTGACATCGATTCCAGCGAGTCCATTGGCGAGGTCGTTCGCATTGACCAGAGCAGCCTGAGCAAAACCCCGCGCTCCAACCCTGCCCTCCTCACCGGAGCCTGGGAAGAGTTTCGTAAGGCTTTTGCCGCGACCGAAGAGGCGATCAGCAGCGGCATGACTCCGGGAACTTTTTCCTTCAATGCGGGAGACGGCCGCTGCGACCATTGCCAAGGTCTTGGCTACGAACATGTGGAGATGCAGTTCCTCTCGGACCTCTACCTCCCCTGCCCGGTCTGCGAAGGCCGCCGTTTCAAGCCGGAGGTCCTCGCGATTCAACTGGAAGGTTGCTCGGTCGACCAATTGCTCAAGATGGAGGTAAACGACGCTCTTGAACGCTTCGCGGACCGTCCGAAAATCGTCGAAAAACTCGAACCGATCCAGCGGGTCGGTCTCGGCTACCTTCCCTTGGGCCATCCGCTCAATCAACTTTCCGGAGGCGAATCTCAACGGCTAAAGCTGGTGCGCCACTTGGGCAAGATGGGCAACAAGAAATCGAAAGCCCCCCGGGGCGCCGCGCTCATTCTGATCGATGAGCCGACCACCGGTCTCCACCGCCACGACATCGCCAATCTTCTCGAAGTCTTTCAGGAACTTGTGAAGGCGGGCAACAGCCTCGTCGTCGTCGAGCATCACCCGGATGTGCTCACCGCTGCCGACTGGATGATCGAGATGGGCCCAGGCGCCGGATCGGCCGGTGGCAAAATCGTCGCCGAAGGAACTCCCCTCGAAATTGCCCAAGGCCAAACCGAATCCGCTCCGTTTCTCCGCGAAGCGTTTGGAAGCGAAGGCGAGATCATCCCATTTCCCTCCGCGGAGTCGAGCGAGGAAGTCGCGCTCGTCGCCGAGTCAGCGGTTCCCTATGGCGACCGGCCCCGGGCCATCGCTGTCGAAGGCGCCCGTGAGCACAACCTTCGGGACATCAGTGTCCAAATCCCTCACGGAAAAACCACGGTCATTGCCGGAGTTTCCGGAAGTGGAAAATCGACTCTGGCCTTCGACATCATTTTCGCGGAGGGACAGCGGCGTTTCATGGAGTCGATGTCCGCCTACGCCCGTCAGTTTGTCGAGCAACTGCCGAAGCCCGAGGTGACTCGGCTGAGCGGACTCGCGCCGAGTGTAGCCATCGAACAACGAGTAACCCACGGCACCGCGAAATCAACCGTCGCCACCATCACGGAGGTCGCTCAGTACCTGCGCCTGCTCTTTGCAAGAATCGGCATCCAGCATAATCCAGTGACCGGGAACCCGGTGAGCGGACTCTCCGAAACCGAGCTTACCCGATTGTTCGAAAAGCTTCGCAAAGATCTGCAAAGTTCCAAAGGGAAAGCGTTCGTCGGAGCCCCACTGATACGAGGACGCAAAGGACACCACCAACCGCTGGCCGACTGGGCCGCAGCGCGGGAATATCCTTATTTGATCTGCGACGGAAACTGGGTCCGCCCCAATGAGTTCACCAAACTGGATCGTTACCGTGAGCATGATGTCGACGTCATTCTTGCAGACCTGACCGATCTTGACAAAGCGGAGGCCCACGAACGTTTCGGCCTCGCCCTCAAATTGGGACACGGTACCGCTTTCGTTCAACTCGGCAAAGCAGGCCAGCGGCATCACTTTTCGAGTTCCCGGGTCGATCCCGAGACGGGCGAAGCCTTTCCGGAGCTGGATCCCAAGCACTTTTCGTGGAACTCACCCCGCGGATGGTGCCCCACCTGCCGCGGGCGGGGAACGCTCATTGAAGAAGCGGTCGAAGGTGGCGATGAACCGATCTGTCCAGACTGCGAAGGCACCCGACTGAATGAACTGAGTCGCCACGTCTACCTGCGAACTGGCCCTAAGGATCGGGTCAACCTTCCCCACTTGCTCGCGTTGAACGCCCCGCAACTGATTCAGACCATTGAAAAGGTTCAGGGGAATCCACGCGACCGAGCCATTCTCAAAGAGATCTTTCCGGAAATTCGCGAACGACTCCAACTCATGGAGCAAATTGGGCTCGATTACCTCACCTTGGATCGCTCCACTCGCACCCTATCCGGCGGGGAGGCCCAGCGCATTCGCCTCACTTCGCAACTCGGCTCGAATCTGACAGGGGTCCTCTACGTTCTGGACGAACCCACCATCGGGCTCCACGCCCGCGATAATGAAAGACTTCTCCAGTCCATCGACACATTGAAGCGTCGCGGCAATACCGTTCTCGTCGTCGAACACGATGCCGACGTCATTCTCAACGCAGATCGGGTCATCGACATGGGCCCCGGCGCAGGTGTGCACGGGGGAGAGATCGTCGCCGAGGGCACTCCGAAGCAAATCATCCGCAACGCAGCATCGGTGACCGGGAAACACTTGGCTCGCCAAGCCGTCCATCCTCTGCGCGGAAACCGCCGCGATCTGCCGAAAGCGGGCAAGGAATGGATTCGCCTCGATGAGGTCCGCCTCCGCAATTGGCAAGGAGACTCCGTCGCCATTCCCCGCCGACGTCTAACCGCGGTTTGCGGAGTTTCCGGGGCAGGAAAATCGACCTTGGTGCACGAAGCACTTCAGCGGTCGGTAGACGGGGCGCTGAAAGCAGGAAAGAACCAACTCGGTGTCACCGCTTTGCGTTCACTCTTTGCGGGCTCAGGAGAGAAAAATCCGATCGCTAAAGTGAGCGGATTTGCCGGCATTCGCAAGGTCATCGAGATCGACCAATCTCCGATCGGGAAGACCTCGCGCTCCACTCCAGCCACCTACATCGGAGTCTTTGATATGATTCGCGCCTCTTTCTCGGCCCTTCCGGAGGCCAAGATGCGCGGTCTCACCTCCAGTGCCTTCTCTTTCAACACCGCAGGAGGCCGCTGCGAAGCTTGTAAGGGCGCGGGTGTCCGCAAACTGGAGATGAACTTCCTCCCAGATGCTTCCGTCGTCTGTGAAGAATGTGGCGGCAAGCGCTACCGGGGAGATCTTCTCGATATTCATTGGCGCGGAAAGTCGATCGCCGATGTCCTCGAGATGTCCTTCGAAGAAGCTGCAGAATTTTTCTCCTTCGACCAGCGCATCCACCAAATCCTCGCCCTGATGGTCGAGACCGGTCTCGGCTACCTGAACCTCGGGCAACCCTCTCCCACCCTCAGTGGCGGAGAAGCCCAACGGCTGAAGCTGGTGAGCGAACTAGCCGGAGGAACGGCAGGACCCATCGGATCCGAGAATCTCTATCTCCTTGAAGAGCCAACAATCGGACTCCACCTCAAAGATTGCGAACGATTGACAGGACTCCTCCACCGACTCGTGGACGAGGGCCATACCGTCGTCGTCGTCGAGCACCAGACCGACATACTCGCCGAAGCCGACTACCTCATTGAAATCGGTCCCGAAGGCGGAGACCGCGGCGGTCAGGTCATTTTTGAAGGGATCCCCGAAGCGATGCTCAAATCCAAACAAAGCCTAACCGCCTCCTGCCTGAAGCCATTACTGAAAGGTTGAGATTGGCCGAACGGCTGCATTCGACGAGCTCATGCGGAGAGCCTTGGTCGGGATACGGCCTTTCCCGCTCTCCCATGGCTTTTTTTTGATTGAGAAGAGTGTCGGAGGCAAAGACTGCAGGTCTACTCTCGTACCACAGGCTGCTCGCCTGTGACGCGAATCGAGAGCTGGAAGCTCTCGCTACTCTGGTCTCCCAGTATCCCGTGACTTTTCGGATTGAGAAGAGTGACGCAGGCAGAGGCTGCAGACCTACTCTCGTACCACTGGCTGCTCGCCTGTGCTGCGAATCGAGAGCTGGAAGCTCTCGCTACTTTGGTATCCCGTTCTCGCATGACTTTAGTCGTGTGATTCCCACGGTCGGAAGGCACTCCGGATTACCGAAGCCTCCCCCCGGTCGCCTAAGCCTTAGTTGTGATGGCAACCGCAGCTCCCGCCACAGCAACCCCCGCCGCTCGAGGAAGCGGACGCCGAGGAGGAGGATCCTCCGCCTACGGCAAAGGCGGTAAAGACTTTCTTGAGCTTTTCCCCCGTCTCCGGGTGGTGGGTCAAGGGCTCGTCCGACATGCTTTGGCGGATTTCGTAGTGCTTCACCTTTTCTCCCTTTTTCGAAGGGACCGTTTCGTATTCGTAGATGGGCATAATGGAGGTTCGATAAAAGAGTTATTCTGCCGCTTCGGCGCTCGCGGCTTGTTGCACCGGAATCCCCGGTTCGCGCGAGTGGCTCCGTCGAAATTGATACCGGTTCAAGTCGGCGAGTGAAAGACGCTCAGCCATGTCGTCGATTTCCCGCACTGAATTCTCGTCGACCAACCTCGAATTCTTTTTAACGTCGTGGTGGAGGGTGTTGTACTTGATCTGATCCAATTCCTTCGACGAGAAGAGTTGATCGCCGCCACGGAAGTCCACTGGCTCGACCATTTCCATGTCTAGCTCTTTGGTTCTGAAACGGTCCGACTTGTACAAATCCATTTTCTGGACCTTGAACTTGTCGTCTGAAAAGCGATACTGCTGCGTGGAAAACTGGGTGGTATCGAACCGTTTCGACATCCACCGGTTGGTGGGCTGCGGGATCTCGCCCTTGGTATCGTAACGCTGACTCTCGATTTTCCGGTTTCGCTTCGAGAAATCCGTTTGGGTCACCTGTGCGCCAAGAGCCGAGGCGATGATGGTCCCCAAAGCGCAAAGGATGATCTGGCGAAAACGGTTCACTGCCCAGAATTGAAGGATAATTTTGTCAGAATTGCAAGAATCCTGAAAGGCCGCACCCCGGACGGGTGTCGCTACCCGTGCGGAAGAGTTTTGGACCGAAACGATCCCATTTTCCACGGCATTTCGGAATCGCAGGGCTTCAGCTGCGCCTTTCTTCTCAACTTGAAAAAGGCATGCGAGAACGGAAGCCCAAAGTAGCGAAACCTTCCAGCTCTCGATTTGCAGCACAGGCTGACAGCCTGTGGTACGGGAGAAATGCCCAGGCTTCTGCGGACATAGAAGCACCGCGCGCCTCGAAACCTCTCCGGGGTTATTTTACAAAACGGCTGCAAATGAGCGGTGAAGTCCCCGCATTTCTGGTTGCACCCCCGGTATCCTAGGGCCGGTCTTCGCTTTCGACCTGCCCCTCCTGCTCACCGAGCGGCGACTCAGCCGAATCCGTTTCCCGATTCCCATTCTTCTTTTCGCCCCCATTACGGGATGGGATTGCAGCCAAAAGATAGAATGGGAAATAAGCCAACTTCCGTAAGCCCGCGACGTTGGAGATACTCGTCAGGCTCTTGCGGGTTTCGGCGATCACGGTGTCGAGGCGGAGTCGCTCCGTTCGGGATTCCGGCTCTTCCACGTAGGCCAGACGGTGGAGTCCGTAGAACCCGA
Organism: Puniceicoccus vermicola; assembly: GCF_014230055.1. Taxonomy (NCBI): domain Bacteria; kingdom Pseudomonadati; phylum Verrucomicrobiota; class Opitutia; order Puniceicoccales; family Puniceicoccaceae; genus Puniceicoccus; species Puniceicoccus vermicola. The sequence continues at coordinate 19,223 of NZ_JACHVA010000127.1, forward strand.
CAATGGCCGCGAGAAAAAAGACAAAATCGAGCCCCCGAAGATTCAGCGCCGAAAAGACGATCGGATCCCCGTCGGTGAGAACTTCGGTAAAAGAGAAATTGGCCGCAAACTCACTGCCCGCCAAAACATCGGCGATGATCCCCCCAACAATCGGAGCCATCGTAGCCGCTGCTCCGTTAAACAGAGCATTGCTCGCCAAGAAAGCGGTGGCCTTGCCTTTAGGGGCATTCTTCATCGCCAGATTTCCCGTCGAGAGGATCACCCCCGCCGTCGAGATTCCGGTCAACACGTGGATCAGGATCAAGAGCGGAATGGTTAGGGCATACTTTTCCGGGAAGGTTGTGAAGGGCCAGACGAGCGTAGCGATCATGAACAGCTGGCCTGCCACGAGGAGGACTGAACGGTTACTCCACGCATCGGCCAAGGTTCCCCAGATTCGATAGAAGAGCACATTCACGACCTGGCTGAGGACGCTGAGTGAAATGACGATTCCCATCGGAATCTCCAACCGCTGGAGCATGTAGACCCCGAAAAACGCCCCGGCCATGTTGGCCGCAAAGCTCCAGAAAACCGTAAAAATCAAAAGCTGCCGGAAGGGCTTCGAACGAATGGGTTCGAAGAGAAGAGATAAGAAAGGGGCCAATTCGGCAGGTTCCGGCTTGGGCTCCGGCACCTGGTTCAGAAATTTGGTCCCGAGAATGCCCACCAGCCCGGCAATGACAAAAAAGAGGCTGTAAGGAACAAATGGATCACCGCTCCACTCAAGCAAGGGTGTCACGGCCCAACCAGCACCCAGGGTCACTGCTGCCCCGACCGCAGAAGCGATCGACAATCTCTTCCCGAAAAAACCTCCAAACTCCTTCTGAGGGATCAGATCCCGCATCCACGAATTGAAGGCACACCCGGCGGTGGCGCTGATCCCAAAATAGAAAACGATGAGCCCAAGAAGCGCCCCGGACCAGTAATCCGGAGGGAGAAGAAAAGGAATGAAGGGGATGAACAACCAGGCAAAGCGGCCGATCAAAGCCGGCAAGACAACCAGAGCCTTTCGATTCCGCAACTTCTCGACCGCGTAAATCGAAGGAATCTGCAAAATCTGGCTCGCCGGACCGATCGCTGCCAAGAAACCGATCAAGAGATTCGAGGCATTCAGTTCGAGCGCGAAGGCGACGAGGAATGCGCCTCCCCCGAGCACCCCCAGGATCTGCGAACAAACCGCATCGTAATTGAGAAGGCGCATTCCACTGCGCAGTTCACTCTCTGAAACGGTTTCTTTTTGCTGAAATAAACTCAAAATTAAAGATCTCCCCTTACATCCAATTAAGCAGAGGCCATTCCACAATTCATCTGCTTTTTACCGGGGACCATTCCCCGATCCCCAACTGAGCGCCCCAAATGGCGCTCTCGTTGCCCTAGCGGTCTACCGGAGCGTTCCAGATCTCGATGGCACGATTCTCGTGCTCGTAGCCGAGGCGGATCAAAGAACCCGTGTGGATGACGAAATGACGCCCTTCACTCGGCCCTAGCCTCAACCAGCGAACCGTAAACACGCGCAGAAGATGACCGTGCGCAAACAAGGCCACATCCCCGGAGGCCTCCAAAACTCTTTGAATTACCCGGTCGCACCGGGCCGCCACCTCTTCCCCCGTCTCTCCACCGGGAACGGGATGGGTGAAAATGTTCCATCCGGGCACTTTCTCCCGAATTTCAGAAGTCGTCATGCCTTCGTAATCGCCGTAAAACCATTCCGCAAGGTCCTCATCGATCTCCATCCGATCCCCGACTCCCGCCAATTCAGCGGTTTCCTTCGCCCGCTTCCGCGGACTACTCAAAATCAGGGAAAAGTCGCAGAGTTCGACCACGGGCTTGAGCGCTTTCGCGTCGTCCCTCCCGTTCGCCGTAAGGGGTAAATCTGTAATCGAAGTATGCTGCCCAGACCGACTCCACTCCGTCTCCCCGTGACGAAACAGAAATACCTTTTTTTGAGTATCCTCCGACATGATGAAAGCATTGATACCATTTCCCACGGAAGCACAAGACCCAGATGCATTTTTTGGGCAAATGCCAAAGGATCTTCTAGAACGCACTCTCGTTCTGGCGTTACTTTTCGCATTGAGAAGAGAATGGCACAGACTGAAGCTGCGGCCCTGCTCCTGTAACACAGGCTGCTAGCCTGTGTCGCGAATCGAGAGCTGGAAGCTCTCGCTACTTTGGGCTTCCGCTCTTGCATGACTTTTTCAAGTTGAGAAGAGAGGCGCAGCTGAAGCTGCGTCCCTACTCCCGTACCACAGGCTGCTAGCCTGTTACGCGAATCGAGAGCTGGAAGCTCTCGCTACTTTGGGCTTCCGCTCTTGCATGACTTTTTCAAGTTGAGGAGAAAGGCGCAGCTGAAGCCGCGGCCCTGCTCCTGAACCACAGGCTGCTAGCCTGTGACGCGAATCGAGAGCTGGAAGCTCTCGCTCTACTTTCGGCTCCCCGTTCTCGCATGACTTTAGTCGTGCGATTCCCACGCAAGGAAAAGCACCCTCCCCGAGCGACCGCCTATTCCCGCCCCAAAACTCCGAAATTCCCTCGACCCCGAATTGCCTCCGCACCGCCACTGCTGGCGACTATCGACGCGCAAAATGCTCTACAGCGAAATCGTCTTCTTCGTGCACCGTCTCAGGGGCGGCAAATCGTTCTTCGAATGGAGGGAAGAAGGTGTCGCCCTCGGACGCGAGTTTGACGCGCGTGAGGTAGACTTCGGTCCAGAGATCCATGGTCAGGCGGTAGATCTCGGCCCCACCGATCACGTACACCTTCTCATCCGGAGCCAAGGCTGACTGAAGCGCCTTTACCGAGGAGAAGACTTCAATTCCCGGGGCTTCAAAATCCGAACGACTGAGGACAAGGTTGCGCCGCTTCGGCAAGGGGCGTCCGATCGATTCATAGGTTTTCCTTCCCATGAGAATCGTGGCGCCGCTGGTCAGGTTTTTGAAAAACTTCAAATCACCGGGAAGATGCCAGGGCAATTGCCCGTCGCGCCCGATGACCCGGTTATCCGCCATGGCGGCCACTGCGATCCATGAGTGTGACGACTCTTCGGATTTGGGCTGGGAAGATGTCTCCATCACACCGCGACCGGAGCCTTAATGCCAGGATGAGGATCGTAGCCCTCGAGCGTGAAGTCCTCGTACTCGAATTCGTCGATCTCCCGCCGTTCCGGATTGATGATCATCCGCGGTAGAGGTCTAGGCTCACGGGCGAGTTGAGTCTCGGCCTGCTCCCGGTGATTGGCATAGAGATGAACGTCTCCAAAAGTGTGAACGAAATCGCCCGGCTCCAGATCACAGACTTGCGCCATCATTTGCAGGAGCAAGGCATAGGAAGCGATGTTGAAGGGCACTCCGAGAAAAATATCGGCGCTGCGCTGATAGAGCTGGCAGCTGAGCTTTCCATCGGCCACGTAGAATTGGAAAAGCGCATGGCACGGGGGCAATGCCATCTGATCGATCTCCCCGGGGTTCCAAGCCAAGACCATGTGCCGGCGACTGGCCGGATTCTTGCGCAACGACTCGACTACTTCCGCAATCTGGTCGACTTTTTTCCCGTCAGGCCCCTGCCACGACCGCCATTGGGCCCCATAGATGCGCCCCAGATCTCCATTGGGCGCGGCCCATTCGTTCCAAATTTTTACGCCGTTTTCCTGCAGAGAACGGGCGTTCGTTTCGCCTCGGAGGAACCAGAGCAATTCATGAATGATCGATTTCAGGTGAACTTTCTTCGTCGTCACCAACGGAAATCCTTCGCTCAGGGGAAATCGCAATTGAGCCCCGAAAAGGGACCAAGTGCCCGTTCCGGTCCGGTCATCGCGGAAACTTCCCGTTTCCAGGATCGAACGCATTAAATCGAGATAGACCTTCATGGCTTTTCAGCTTCGTCTTCCGCAGGCGCGGTGACAAGGGTCCAATTTTTCTCGGGCGTATCAATTTCGAGTTTCAGGGCTTCACCGGCACCGACTTCGACCACGCCTTCGGCAATGGAAGAATCAGGCCGCCCTTGAGGAACTCCATCGGTGATCCAGTAATAAAAAGATGCATCTTCTTCGTTCAGATTCCAGAAGGTGATATTGGCCATATACCCCTCTTCGCTCAGTTTCAGCTGCGTCGATTCCTTAAAGTAAACGTTGCGGGTCGCAGGGCCGGGAATCGCCATCCACCCTTCTGGTGCCGAAGCCTTCGATTCCATGCGATACCATCCCTGCTTGCGGGAGACGATGAACGTGCCCTGCCAGGTTTCTCCGGCTTGAAGAACAATCGGATCAACCCCGAGAAATGGCTGAAAATCCCCAATCAAATTTGGGGTGCGACGGCGTATCTCCAGATCGGTGATTTCGATCACAACGGAGTCGGAATTTTTCAACTCCAGAGTCGCCGGATATCCGATAACAACATTCCCTCTCACGGGAAAGGTGAGACCGCTAATCTGCTGCAGCGGAGCCCCGGTCACCCGTTGATTGGAAACTTTGGTGCGCACCTCCAGCTTGGGAAAGTCGGAAACTGTCTTGTAGGGACCAAATGGATCTTTCGCTAGATCAGATAGAGCCAGTTTCAAGGTCTTCTCTTGTGCGGCCGTCTCATCCGGGCTTAGCGATGCGGTCGAAGCACACCCGGAGGCAAGGATCAGGGTAACCATTCCCGCCAAGGCTCCCAGGACGGAAGAAGAGAAAAATCGCGAATTTGGGAGAATCATGATCGCCCGAGAAAAGAACTTCCCGAGGCGGGGAGCAAGCCCGATTCAGCCGGAAACGAATCGATCAGCTCTCGATCGTGCAGCCCGCGACCATGTCGCGCAAAAACCCGGAAAAATCGCTCCACCCTTCCGTTGAATTCACCGAAAGATCTGCGCAACGCTTCACGATCGCACTACCGACCACCACCCCGGAGGCCCACTGTGCAGTCTGACGAACTTGACTCGGATCCGAAATTCCAAATCCGACAACCGTCGGAAGTTCGGTCTGCTCCCGGATCGCCGAAAGGGCTTCCTCAACGCCTTCAGCCATATCCGTCCGCTCACCAGTAACTCCCTCGCGCGAGACATAGTAGATAAACCCAGTAGCGGCGTCCGCAATCAACGGAATCCGCGATTTCGGGGTCGTCGGAGCCACGATAAAAACGGTCTTCAGATCATGCTTTTTGCAGATCTCCAGATAGTCAGCCCCCTCTTCCGGAGGAAGATCCAAAACGAGGAGACCATCGACCCCAGCAGCCTTCGCTTCGAGGACGTAATTCTCGATCCCTCGCGAGAAGACCAAGTTAAAATACGTATAGAAAACAATCGCAACCTCGTCGGAGATTTCACGAACCTTCCGCACCAATGCAAAAACGTCGGCAGAGGTCACGCCGTTTGCCAAAGCTCGTTCGGCAGCGCGTTGATTGGTCGGACCATCCGCCAACGGGTCGCTGAAAGGAACGCCAATCTCGAGAACATCGACTCCCGATTCAATCAGATGACGATAGATCTCGACCGAAGTTTCGAGATCCGGATCTCCGGCACAGGTATAGGAAACGAAGGCCGACTTCTTTCCCGCCGCCTTCAAACGCTCGGCATCAAATGCCCGGGCAATGCGATCCGAATCACTCATGGTGCCGTAGAAGCTTCTCCTGAATCTGAATTCTGAATTTCGGCGGAATCCTCTGCCGGAGTCGTCTGAAAACTCTCCTCCAGCGCAGAGCGATAGAGGTATAACTTAAAGAGCCCGACTGCGATTGCCGCGATAATCAGAACGGCGCAAAACAGGTTACGGCTCCGTTTTTCTGGATCCATCCCCCGTCTCCGCGGATCGGATTAACTGCCTTGTTCAGCGAGGCGCTTTTCCTTCACGAGGCTGGCGCGCTTACCGATACGCTCACGCATGTAGTACATACGGGCACGCATGACCACACTATCGCGATCGACTTCGATCTTTTCGATGTTGGGCGAGTGCACGGGGAAAACGCGTTCCACGCCAACACCCGAAGCAATGCGGCGAACCGTGAAAGTTTCGGTGATCCCCGTTCCCTTGCGGGCAATTACGATACCAGCAAAAACCTGAATACGGGTCTTTTCACCTTCACGGACACGGGTGTGCACCTTAACCCCGTCACCAACTTTAAAATTGGCGCGGTCGTCCTGCAGCTGCTCTTTGGAAATTTCGGAAATCAACGCGTTCATATCTCTGGTCTTTGAATGAAAAGTAAACGGTGGAGAAAACAAGGTCGTTAGTCCCTCGTCAAGAGAAAGAAGAGTAATTTTTCTTCCAAAAATAAGAAAAAGAGGTTGCTTCCACATAAACCATCCTCAACCTACCTACTTTTCCCGGACGGGTAGCTCAGTTGGTTAGAGCAACTGGTTTACACCCAGTAGGTCGTGGGTTCGAGTCCCTCTCCGTCCACCATTCGCAGTTCGATGGTGAAATTTACGGGAACAACAACACGGCAATCCGCCATACTGGGCCGATTCCGGAACTAGGCCTTGGCTCTCCGATGCAGCCGCTCGAATTCAATCGTACCGCTCCCATTCCGCTAGAGAAATCTCGCTTCGAGGCGACTACCGGCAAAAGGCACGAGAACGTGCATAACAGAAGTGTCTCTCCGCGACCATTTTATCAGAGTGTGGGATTCCCATTTCCCTCATCCCGGATTAGGATCCCCTCTTCCAGTCGACCCAGCTCACGAAGATCTCCTCCCTGATAAATGTTAAAGTTCATCCTGCTCGGAGCCCTTGCGGCCTCCTCCCTCTGCGGAGATCCCCTAAAAATCGGCATCTATGGAGGCGTTTTCGAACCCGGACAATACGAAATCCCCAGCGATGAGGGTCTGCTCCGCGGAATCTACCTCGCCGGCGGCATTCGCGGCGACGGCTGTCCCGAGCACATCTACCTTCGAAGAAACACCGAAGAGGGCGTCAAAATGATCTCGGTCGATGCCTGGAAGATTGTCTTTGAAGACAAACCTGACGTCCCCCTTCAGGATAAGGATCTCATTCTGGCTCAGTTTCACATGATTTCCCACTTAAGTTTCGAAGAGATCAAACAGTTTAACCAGCAGCTTCCGATTTATCTGGAGAAACAGAAAAAGGAGGAATGAAACCTATGGTCATGCGAATTGAACGCGCGGGGCCAACCAACGAGCGGAGAGGCAGCGCGGCAGCTAAAGCTGCCGGTCCTTGGAGGATTCGCCCCGACCATGGACCATTATGTGCCCTGACACCGCATTCGAAAAAGTCCTGCCACAGCAAAATACCAAAGTAGTGAGAGCTTCCAGCTCTCTCACCCGTAGGAGCGGCCCCCGTAACGCCGAAATCGGCAGCTGAAGCAGCCGTTCCTTGGAAGGATTCTCCCCGACCACGGACCGTCAAGTGCCCTGGCACCCCATCCGAAAAAGTACTGCCACAGCAAAATCCAAAGTAGTGAGAGCTTCCAGCTCTCTCACACGTAGGAGCGGCCCCCGTAACGCCGAAATCGGCAGCTGAAGCAGCCGTTCCTTGGAAGGATTCTCCCCGACCACGGACCGTCAAGTGCCCTGGCACCCCATCCGAAAAGTACTGCCACAGCAAAATCCAAAGTAGTGAGAGCTTCCAGCTCTCTCACACGTAGGAGCGGCCCCCGTAACGCCGAAATCGGCAGCTGAAGCAGCCGTTCCTTGGAAGGATTCTCCCCGACCACGGACCGTCAAGTGCCCTGGCACCCCATCCGAAAAAGTACTGCCACAGCAAAATCCAAAGTAGTGAGAGCTTCCAGCTCTCTCACACGTAGGAGCGGCCCGCCTGGCACAAGGATTCGGCAGTCGGTCCAGTTTCCAACATATCGCGATTCGAGAGCTGGACTTGTCCAGCGAAGATCCAAATCGAGAGCTGGAAGCTCTCGCTACTTTGGTCTCCCGTTCTCGCATGACTTTTGTCGTGCAAATCGTGCAAATGGAAAAGCATTAGCAAGAACCCTCGAACTGAACGGATCTCGTCAAACGAAAGGCTTGTGGTGCCCAGGGAGGGACTTGAACCCTCACGCCTTGCGGCACTGGATCCTAAATCCAGCGTGTCTGCCAATTCCACCACCTAGGCAAGCTTGTCAGCCTTCGTCATTCAACGAAGCTCGGGAAGATAAGGAGAGCCCCAACCGATTAGCAAGGGGAATTGATAAGAAATTTTCGATCGTCGCCAAACTGGCCAAGTTCTCTGTCGGTAGAACAGCGGTCCTGCCCGTACCCGGCCCAAACGGAAATCACCCGCAAGCGCCGAAATAGACCGTTGCTCGCATCCTCTTCCCCGCTGCAACCAAATCTTTTCGTAATCGACTCCATTACCTCCGGTTATACCTTCTCGCCATTTCTTCCTTCGAGACCTCTCAGGCCCGATCTATGCAGCATTTCGGAGCATCATGAAAACAATGGAATGCCAATATGGGGAGTTGCGGGGGATCACCAATTTCATGACCTACAAGAGCGGATCTTTGAAGTCGTGCATTGTCGATACCCGGAACGAAGTCACCACCTCCGCCGGGACTCTGGTTCCGCAATACCGCCCGCCCGTTCTGGGTGAGCGTCAAAAGAAGTATCGGAGCTCGTTGAGCTTCTTCGAAAATGGTCAAATCAAGAGCGCGGCCCTCGACGATTCGACGCCGTTGCAAACGCCCCTCGGCGTCTTTCACGCGGAGCTGGTTACATTCTATGAGGATGGGGCCGTGAATCGGGTATTTCCTCTCAATGGAAAGATCGACGGCTACTGGTCAGAACAAAATGAAGGCGAGCTCGCCGAGGTTTTCGATTTCGATCTTCCGGTCGGCCAGTTCTCGGCAAAGATCATCGCTCTTCACTTCTACCCTTCCGGAGCCCTCAAAAGTCTTACCCTTTGGCCGGGCGAAAAGATTGTCCTCCAATCGCCTGTCGGGGAGATATCCGCCCGCACGGGCTTTGCCCTCTATGAAAACGGGTCCCTCCGTTCGCTGGAGCCGGCCGAACCAGCCAACCTTTTAACTCCGATTGGAGTCATTGCCGCCTACGACCCGGAAATGATCGGGATGAACGCCGACCAAAATTCCGTCCAGTTCGATCCGGAAGGGAACCTCATTTCCGTAAAAACAGTGCATACGGGGATCAAGGTCATTGAGGAGGATGGATCCCTGCGGCAGATCGAGCCAGTCGAAGCCCCCAGCCTCATCGATATTTTTGAGATGCGCACCGTCTCGATGCAGGTCGATTTCACCGGCGAACTGGTTCAAATCGAAGCCGACCGCATCTACGCCTACAATCTCGAAGAAACCGACATTGCCACCTTCATCCGCTCACAAGTCCTCCGGGACGCCTGCTCAGCCTGCGCGGGTTGCGGAAGCGGTGGGAGTTGTGGATCCGGGGACGACGGCGTTTGCGAGAAAGGCGACGATTGCTTTAAGAATCAGTAGCCAGTATCCGGTAGCGAGCCATGGCCCATGGCTCATCCCCCGGTTCTTCAAGGATCGGTTTCTTGAATCCAAGCTTGGGTGCGGGTTGGGCCAACCCGCGCTACCCTATTGCGAATGCCCTCGCCTCTTAGGCGATTCTCTCGGCCCCTGCGAAAACTTCTTCCACGTGAAGGTAATAAGCGGCCCGCAGCGGCACATTCGGCCAGAGGGACTGTGCCCAAGCTGCGACCGATTCGAACCGTTCGCCTTCCGTCACCTCTTCCGCTCGGCATTTGATCTGAAAGGCTCGCTTGGTGTCTGGATTCATGACGAGGGCGCTCATGACCGGATTTTCGGCCAGATTGGCCTTGGTTTTCGAGAAGGCGCAATCTCCAACGACCAAGGTGTCGCTGTCGATGGCTTTGATCAGGGAGACGTAGACCAGATTCGGTCTCCCTTGAACATCGGCAGTGGCCACTCCCATCGGAATGGTCTTTTCAACGGCGGTCAGAACTTCTTCGGATAGTTTACTCATCAGTCTTCATTCCAGGATGGCAGCAGAATCGTAGAATCACTCCATTTGCCGCGAGATCCCAGCCATCATCGCAATATGCAGCAGAGTATTAGAATGGGGACTGTTTACCTGAAGAAGCTTGAATAGTCCAAAGAGGCTTTCTGGCCGGAGACTGACCGAAATCTGGAAGATTGGCGGATCAGAATCGGTGGAATTCCGGCGGAGTACTGAAGTGTTTTAGAGAAGGGTATTTCTGGGAAACTGGGGACTGAGGGGCAGCGTCGGCAGCTTAAGCAGCCGGTCCCAGTTTACCCGTCAACCGCTCTCCTTCCATCCGTGCAGCTTCAGCAAACCGCCTTTCCCGATCCGGCGAGGACTGAGGGGCAGCGTCAGGCGCATGGATCGCCCTGATCTGGTGAGACATCTGAGATTTGAAATAGAGGTCACGACATAGCTGCGTTCACAAAAAGTAGCCGCTCAGCTTTAGCTGCGCGGTCTTGGGGTTACGGAAGGTTTTTCCGGGTGCCGTTCCGAAGCAGACGCGATGGGGGCAGCTGAAGCTGCACCCCTACAAGAAGTCGCCGCTCGCCATTGGCTCGATTGCCTTTCAGCCTCCCTCTCCATGCATCCGAGGAATCCACACCAAGGTCGGTACGACTTCGACGCCCTCTGCGACGCTTGTCCAGAGTTAGCCGGCTTCCTGCGCCCGAATCCGAAAGGAGACCGCACGATCGATTTCAGCGATCCGGAGGCGGTTCTCTGTCTCAATCGCGCTCTCCTTTCTCACCAGTACCAAGTTCACCATTGGGCCATCCCTCAAGGTTATCTCTGCCCACCGATTCCGGGACGCGCGGACTACATTCATCATTTGGCAGACTTGATCGGGGTCGACCGTTCGGCGGACTCGCGCAAACGGATCTTCGACATCGGCACGGGCGCGAATTGCATCTATCCGATTCTTGGCAACCGCAGCTACGGATGGAACTTCGTGGGGACAGAGGTTGAGCTCAGGGCGTTCCGCTCGGCGCGGGCCATCGTCGAAGCCAATCCTTGCCTGCAAAAAAACATCCGAATCGTTCGACAGAAGAATGAGGGCGCCATTTTCACCGGAATTCTGAAACCGAGTGATTCCTTCGCTGCGACAATGTGCAACCCACCCTTCCACCCCTCCCCGGACGAAGCCCGCAGCCAGAACCAACGCAAAACCAGAAACCTGAAACGAACGAAAATTCCGCCAAAATCATCCAACCTCAATTTTGGCGGGCAGCCCCGGGAACTTTGGTGTGTTGGTGGCGAGGTGGGCTTCCTGAAACGAATGATCGCCGAGAGCCAGAAGTTCGCCGGGCAGGTCGGATGGTTCACTTCACTGGTCTCCAAAAGCGCAAACTTGCCCTACCTTCGGTCACAACTTGAACAAGCAAAAGCCGCAGAGGTGAAGGTCGTCCCCATGGAGCAGGGACAGAAACAAAGCCGCCTCCTCGCTTGGAAGTTTTAGCTAAGCTCGAGGAATTTGCTGGGTCACGCAGTGAATCCCCCCGCCTCCGAGATAAAAGGGCCGGGCGTCGATGGGAACCACTTCCCGATCCGGAAAGTGTTCTTCCAAGAGTCCGCAAAAATAGTCGTCTTTCTTGTCCCCAAAAATCGGAGCGATGACTCCGCCATTGCAGAGATAGAAATTCAAGTAACTGTAGGCCAGCCGATCACCACCGGCATAGCGAGCCTCCGGCTGAGGAACCGAAATCACCTCCAACCCGGCCGCCTTCAGCGTCCGAATATTTTCCCGAGATCCTTCCACGTTGGGGTCGGAGCTATCCGTGCAATCATTGATCAACACCGCTCCACTGGGTGCAAAAGCAGCGATGACATCAATATGACCGCCGGTATCGTCCCCAGCGTAGGCACGCGGAAGACTCACGATATGGGATGCCCCTAAAGTTGTGGCCAGCTGTTCCTGCAATTCGTTGGAAGGGACTCCCGGATTGCGACCGGGGTCTTCGAGAACCGGAGTCGTAGTGAGAATGGTGCCCTGCCCATTCGAATGAATACCGCCTCCCTCCAAAGCCAACTTTGAACGGATGATCAGGAGACCCATGCCCTCCGCAATGCGACTGCTGGCTTTTGCATCGGCCTCAATGGGACCGAACCTCCCACCCCATCCGGTAAAGCGCCAGCAAAGAGCGGCGAGATCATTGTTCTCGAAAATAAAGGTGGGAGCCGCATCGCGGGCCCAAGCATCGTCGAGGGGGAACTCATGAACCGTCGCCCGACGGCCGAGAATCGACTCCGCCTCCTGACGCACCGACGCATCCGCCCCTACCTTGACTGGCTCGAAGGAACAAAGCACATCGACCAGTTTCTGGAAAGCATCGCGAACGGTGGAAAAATCCGAAGCCGAACCGTAGAGGTACTGCTCCGGACGAGTCGGCCAAAAGATCCACGTCCCGGCGTGAGGTTCCCACTCCGCCGGCATCCGGCGCGTGTTATCACTCGTGCTCACGAGCCGTATCTCAAAGAATTGAAACCGAAAAAGCGGATCCGCTCATCAAGCGGGGGCACCGGAGGGCTCACGTCCTCCGCCCATGTCCTCGCTTTTTTCATCCGACTTCTTTTCCTTACCTTCATCGCTTTCGGCCTTGCTGCCCCGAAAACGAACAGGCTCGATCTGGACGACGTCCGACTGGATGGAACCGGTATCGATGATTTCATGCACATGCTTGCCTTCGACGGTCTCGTGCTCCAAGAGAGCCGCCGCCAAAGTATGCAGGTGCTCGAGGTGCTCTTCGAGAATCTCCTGACAGCGCTTATACTGCTTGATGACAATATCGTGAATGGCCTTATCTATCGCCTGAGCGGTGGCCTCACTGTAATTTTGATCGCGGGAGATTTCCTTCCCGAGGAAGATGTGATCCTGATTGTCACCGAAGGCAATCGGCCCCAATTCACTCATTCCCCAATCGCAAACCATACGGCGAGCCATCTTGGTCGCCATCTTGATGTCACCGGAGGCTCCGCTGGTGATTTCATCGAGAACCATGTCCTCGGCGATACGGCCGCCCATCGCGCAGCAGATCTGGTTCAGGGCACGCTTTTTCGCTTGGTTAAGAATATCCTTCTTCGGCGAAAACATCGTGCTCCCAAGGCTCTGGCCACGTGGGATGATGGTCACTTTGTGAATGGGCAGGTGTCCGTCGTCGATGACGGCTTGGACAATGGCGTGACCCGCTTCGTGGTAAGCAGTGATCTTCTTATCTTCGTCATCCATAAGACGACGACGTTCCCGACCGAAAGAGATCTTCTCGCGGGCCTCATCGAGGTCGCTCATTTCCACTTCCTTCTTGGAACGGCGGGCGGCAATCAGCGCCCCTTCATTCAGAAGATTAGCCAGATCGGCCCCAGCAAATCCAGGAGTTGCCCGAGCGATAACGTGCAAATCGATGTCCTTCGAAAGCTTAATCTTCCGGGCATGGACCTGAAGAATCTCTTCGCGTCCGTTCAGATCGGGAGGATCGATCATCACCTGACGGTCGAAACGGCCTGGGCGCAAGAGGGCGCGGTCGAGGACGTCCGGACGATTGGTGGCGGCGATGACAATGATGCCTTCGTGACCATCAAAACCATCCATCTCGACGAGGAGCGAATTCAGCGTCTGCTCGCGCTCGTCGTTTCCACCACCAAGACCTGCACCCCGCTGGCGACCGACCGCGTCGATTTCGTCAATGAAGATGATGCAGGGAGAATTCTTGCGGGCTTGCTCGAACATGTCGCGGACACGAGCGGCCCCGACTCCGACGAACATCTCCACAAAGTCTGAACCGGAAATCGTAAAAAACGGAACATCCGCCTCGCCAGCAACGGCCTTGGCGAGAAGGGTTTTCCCCGTCCCCGGAGGGCCCACCATGAGCACGCCTTTCGGGATCTTACCCCCGATGCGCTGGAAACGCTTGGGATCCTTAAGGAAGTCAACAATCTCGCTGACTTCTTCCTTGGCTTCATCGCAACCCGCCACGTCCCGAAAAACCACTTTCTCGCGGTCCCGGGTAAGCATCTTCGCTTTGCTCTTGCCGAAGCTCATAGCTCCCCGCCCTGCATTGCGCAATTGGCGGATGAAGAGGAAATAAAGGAGTCCGATGATGAGGAGAAACGGAACGATATTGAGAATCAGATCCGTGAGAAAGGTGCTGGCTGGCTCCTCACGAAAAGCGGCACGGATTTTCGTGTAATCGTCTTCCGTGAGCCGTCCCCGGGCCTCAAAGCGCTCGGGCTTCAAGCTCGCGTCGGCTTCCACCTGCTTCGCAGTATCCCCGTCGGGAGCAATCTCCCCACTGATGATGTACCATTCACTGCCACCCGTCGGATCGTTTTTAATCGTCCCACTGACAATTTGGTTCGCTTCGACCGCTTGGATCACCTCAGGAACGCTGAGCTTCTCCATCGAGGCGCGCTGCGAGTCACTGAGAGCGTAGAGTGCAAATATGGCCGCGATGATTCCGAGCCAGATCATCAAGACCTTCGGCTGGAAACGATCGGGTTGGGGCGGGCGCTGCGGCGTCTTCCTATCTTTATCTTCTTTCATTAGCGGTGGTTGCGACCTTTTTAGCCGCAAGCTAGTAAATTTCGTTAGCTCGGTTCGTAAGTCAAACTCAGAAGGTTCTCTTCTGGAGAAGTCAGCCGATAGTTATGCGCCGGTGGCAAGCCTGGAACCCATAGAATCTGGTCTTGGTGCGCAATTACCGGCAATTGCCTCCTCCGTTCGGAGGAGATTTTTCGGTCGGTGAACCAGTCCTGCAACTTACGACTTCCCGGAGATCCCAAGGGACGAAAACGATCACCCGCCCGCCACAGCCGCACTATCAACGGAGCGTCAGGATCCATCGGACCTTGAAGATAAACGTGCCGGCAGGGATCTACCGCCCCGCTGCGGATGCGCTCATAAAGCTTCCGGTCAGAGGCCAATGTTTTCCGCTGCAACCGACTCCCATCCGGCAGACATAGAGTCTTCCCCGCCAACCATTCCAACGGATCCCATTCAACGAGCTCCGATTCCGACTCCCAAAGAAGGCCCTCTGAATCGAGGGTAATCCACTTCCCTACTCCGACGCTCCAGCGCCCATTCTCCCCGTGTAAACAGGCTCGCACGACGGCATCGACCGCCTCTGGGACCAACTCTCCTCCATGCGCGTAGAGCCAGCGTTGAATGGCAAAGCGAACCGGGGCCGCACATTGTCCTTTCAAGGCCTTCGCCTCGATACGATCCGATCCCCAGCCATCTGGAACCAACTGACGAGCGGATTCCTCAAGAAACTGGGCCACCTCGGCAAATTGCCGCCGCGACCGCTCGATCCCTCCCAGCAGATCCCGATCAGATGCTTCCTTCCAAGCCGGTATTACCTGGGAGCGAATCCGGTTGCGCAGGTAGGCATCCGATCGATTGGAAGGATCCTCAGCAGCGGCCAATCCCTCCTCCTGTAGAAAAGATCGGATGGCATCGCCAGAAAAATGGAGCAGCGGACGGACCCGAGAATGTTTCCAGTCGCCACCGTGGAGACTGATGGGCCGTGGCGCCGCCAATCCCTCCGGTCCCGAGCCCCTCGCAAGTCGGGCCAGCATCGTCTCGGCCACATCGTCCGCCTGATGACCCAGAAGGAGAGCCGAGATTTCCGCAGTCTTCATCTCCCGTTGAAAAAAGAGAAAACGTGCTCGCCGAAGACTCTCCTCCGACGACCCGAGCCTATCATCCCTATGCCCGAGGCAAAAACGATAGCCCAACCTTCCCGCAAACTCCCGGGCGATTTCCGCTTCCCGCGCATTCTCTTCGGGCCGTGTCTGGTGGTTGAAATGCAAAGCCAATGAGCGGCTCGCCAGATTTGGAAAGTGTGCTCTGAGCCAGATCAGGAGAAAGAGGGAATCCGGCCCTCCGGAAAAAGCGAACGCTACTCGCCCCGATTCCGACTCATTTTCAAGCAACGTACAAACATCTTCCGGACACGAAGTAACCGGAAACTCGTCGCGCACTCTTTGCAAAGTCGATTCCAAGACGTGAATCTAGGAGGAAAAATCGACTTCCGACAACACCCGATCAAAATGCTCCATACCGGCAATCTGTAGGGAACTCATTGCTTTTATCGAAAAGACGGCATCATGTTTCTCAGCCACGGAACAGCAAAATGCCTCCATGCACCCTGTTCCCCAGCTCGGCTCACGGAAACATTTTCTGGATGGACCCGAGACAAAAACCTAGTAACTCCTAAATACCTTACCATACTGATCCTCAACGCGAGCCCTGCGGTCCGCCCATAAAAAACTGCTGTACTCTTATATGACCCAACCCAGCCCATCTCCGCGAAACAAGCAGGCGCATGTCATCTCCGACCTTACCCTCACGGCCCATCGCCTCGGTCCGGGGACAAAACTCCCCACCGCCCAGGACCTCGCTAAAAAATACGAGATCACCCTGACGACTCTTGACCGCGCTTTGGCGAAACTGGAGACCCAAGGAGTGATTCACCGGCGCCAAGGCAGTGGCATTTACGTTTCGCAGTATTTGAACCAGAAACGAGTGGGATTGGTCTTTGGTCAGAATCTATTTCAGTTCGGAAGCTCCGCCTTTTGCCTCCTCCTACTCCAGCATTGCGAAAAACGTGCCCGCGACCAAAACGAACGATTCACGTTTTTCCTGCTTCAGCCCGGCGAAGACCAAACCTCAGCTGAGACGATCGTGAATCAGGATCTAAGCGAGTCCCTCAAGCAGGGTAAACTCGACGGACTCCTCCTCTGCGATTTGAAAGATCCGGCCCACCGAAAATGGATCAGGGAACAAGAGATCCAAACCGTGGCCCTTTTCAATTTCCAAGGCTCTCCAGCGGTGATTATGGACATGAAGACGATGATCGACCTCGCCGCAGGGGCCCTTGCGAAGAAGGGTTGCAAGACCATCGGCCTCCTCGGAATCCTTCGTAGCCATACCCCCGTTGTCCGTCAAGCTGCCACCAAATATTCCCTCAAACTGGTCGACTCGTGGATCGGCTGCCCCGACGACGAGAACGATCCCCCATTTGATCGACACGAAGACATGGGAATCGAACTCATGAGCCACCTCCTGGAAGAAAACGAAGGTCTTCCAGACGGTCTAATTGTCACCGATGACGTTCTCGCCCGAGGTGCCTGTCTCGCGCTGAAAAAGGCCGGGCTGGTGATCGGAAAAGATCTCCAGATCGCCACCCATGCCAACCGTGGATCCCTCGCTCTCGAATATTGGCAGGACAGCCTCATTCGTGTTGAGTTTGATCCAGCCGAGGTCGTCGACAAGATGTTTGCCATGCTGGAGGTCCTGATGAGCGGAAAAACCCTGAAGAAGAAACGCACTACGGTTATTCCGACTCTCCATGAACCAGCGACCCCCTAAATCGAAAATGCGCCCAAACGGATTCTCAACGCCCGGCAAAAACCTCCGACTCGAAGATTCCGCTCCGTATTGAAACCGTACCAATTGAACGCCCCGCGGTTCTCCACCTAAATCATTTCTTTTTCCAACTATGATCAAACTCGGAATACTCGGAACCGGAGGCATGGCCCTCGCCCACGCCAACGCTTTCAACTCCATCGACGGTTGCAAAATTGTCGCGGCCTGCGACATCGACTCCAAGCGGGTGAACGATTTCGCTGCGAAACATGGTATTCCCGAAGTCTACACCGATGCCGATGAGATGCTAGCGCAGTCGGACCTTGATGCCGTAACGATCGTCACTCCCGACCCCTTTCATCATCCCTTGGCCCTCAAAGTCATCGCGGCGGGCAAACACATCCTCTGCGAAAAGCCCCTGGCTCTCAATCATGCCGACGCCCTGGAGATGCGCGATGCCGCCCAAAAAGCGGGAGTCATCAATATGGTAAACTTCAGCTACCGCAACAGCTCTGCCATTCAAAAAGCCACTGAACTCGTCGCCCAAGGCGCCCTCGGGACGATCCGGCACGTACACGCCTACTACCATCAGAGCTGGCTGGTCCATGACTACTGGGGCCATTGGCCGACCTCCCCAACGTGGCTCTGGCGGCTCTCGAAATCTCATGGCAGCGCCGGGGTCATCAATGACATCGGAATTCATATCCTGGATTTTGCCTCCATGCCTCTGGGCTCGCTCGCATCCGTTCATTGTCGGCTCAAATGCTTCGACAAGGCTGAGGGGAATCAGATCGGCGAATACAAACTCGACGCCAACGACTCCGCGGTCATTACAACTGAGTTCACCAACGGAGCCCTTGGAACGATTCACACGACTCGCTGGGCCTACCCTCACAAGAACTCGCTCCGCCTCGACCTCTACGGCGACAAGGCATCGATCGAGATCGACCTCAATGCCTCCAGCACCGAGCTCAAAATCAACCGCATCCTTGGACGCACGGCAATGGAGTGGGAAACGTTGGACTGCGGAAAAACCCCAACCAATTTCGAACGCTTCATCAAATCGATCCAAACCGGGGTCCAAGACCAACCCGACTTCGCCCGCGGGGCCGAGATCCAATCCGTTCTCGATGCCTGCCATCTTTCTGCCGAAAACGATAAAACGATCCAAATCCATTCCTGACCATGCTTTCTTCACACGACATCCGCATTGGCACCCTCGCCGGCAAGGGAAACCAGACTCCCGACTATATTGCCAAAATCCTCCCTCACGGATTCGAGTCCTTCCAGATCAATTTCTGGCAAACACTGGGCGACGTCGATTTGCACCGCCTATCAACTGAAGTCTCTCAAGTCCTCGACGGCCACGATGCCATCATCTCCTCCCTCGGCATTTTTGGAAATCCTTTGGAGAGCGACGACGAGGCGGAAGCCACTCGCAAGGGATGGGAAGCCTGCATTGATCATGCCTACGAGTTCGGCACGGACCTCGTCTGCGGATTTGCCGGGCGCGTCCGCGATGTCCCGGTTCCGGATTCTCTATCACGCTACAAAGAAGTCTTTGGCCCCTTAGCCCAACGCGCTGCCGACAAGGGCGTCCGGATTGCCTTTGAGAACTGCCCGATGGGAGGCAGTTGGCAAAGCGGCGATTGGAACATCGCCTTCAACCCCAAGGCATGGGACATGATGTTCAACGAACTCGAGGCAAAGAACATCGGCCTCGAGTGGGAACCCTGCCACCAGATGACCCAGCTCATCGACCCTCTACCCCAACTTAAAAAATACCTTCCAAAAATCTTCCACATCCACGGGAAAGACGCAACCATCCATGGAGACGTCCTCCGCGAGACCGGAATTTTCGGCCCTCAACCCGTTATTGAACACCGTCACCCCGGTTTCGGCGACAGCAACTGGACTGACATTATCAGCGAGTTGCGACGCGGTGGATACACGAGCACCATCGACATCGAAGGCTGGCACGATCCCGTCTACAAGGATGAGCTGGAAATGACCGGTCAAGTCCGGGCATTGCAATACCTCAAGGAATGCCGGGGCACCTACGTCTCGAACCCCGAAGGATTCTGATCGGCGGACTGTTGAAGGGATCGCACGACTAAAGTCATGCTAGAACGGGGGAGAATCGTTCCCGACTGACTTTAGTCATTCGGACGACGCGGCCTACAGACTCGAGCCCAACGAGGACGTTACCTCGCCGCGGAGTAGCTTCTGAACCTTTCGCCAGATTTCTACCGCAGCAGTCGCACGACTGAAGTCATGCGAGAACGCGAGAATCGTTCCCGATTGACTTTAGTCATTCGGACGACGCGGGCTGCATGCTTTCGCGATCCAGTGATCGCCTTTGAAGCTATGCCTCCATCCCGGCGGCAACTCTGGTTGTCAACCCACTTAATGAAAGTTACTTTCATTTTTATATTGCAAGAAACTTTCATTAAGTCAAAACCGTGAATCATGAAGATTCACGCAAGTACACTCATCACGAGCGCCTCCATTCTCCTCATCTCGGCCGGAGCGGCCTCGGCACAATTGGTTTATACCGCCGGTCACGCCGACATCGGGATCGCATACGAAGACGGAGAACTCGAACCACACTGGCACGTCGGGAGCGGCGCAATGGTGGACGGATCACCTCTCGCCACCGAAGAAGAATATGCGCCCTCCGAATTGATTGCGCAGGTCTCTTCTGTCCGGACCTCTCCCTCGGGTCTATCCAGCGGGATTGGCGTCGCCGACGGAACTGAAATCTACACGGCTGGCACCGCGGGCTACCAACCCAACCTAGGATTCGGAGCCGAAGAGCTCAGCCCCAGTGATTGGATTGGGTCCATCACGCTAACCCTGACCGGATGGAGCACCCCTTCCGGTGAAAACATTTCGCTCTACACGATGAACCTGGCCAACACCTCGGTGGCGGATATTGCCTTCTCGAGCTTCAACAGCGGATCTACCTTCGACAACAATAGCGTAACCTTCCTTCCCGGAGATCATTTCCACCTCAACTGGGGATTCACGGACCTCGGAAACTTTGACGTTACCTTCAAATGGACAGGGGAGCATGTGACCGATGGCATTGTTTCCGCTGAGCAAACCTTCAGCCTCCAAGTCGTTCCCGAGCCGGCGCAGACGACTGCGATAGCGATGGTCGTAGCTGCCGTCGGGGCGGTTGCCTGCCGTCGGCGACGCTCTCCACAGAAAGCCTCCGTTTGAGATATTTGGTTAGATCGAGAGGTTCGGAGGAGGTATCTGACCTCAAGTGCATCTCGGCGGGATTTACTCTCGTCGAGATGCTTCTTGTTCTCGCGGTGCTGGCGACCCTCGCGGCAATCCTCATTCCCGCAGTAGGTAGCGTTCGCTCCCACGCTCTCCTTGCCGAATGTTCGTCCAATCAAAGACAGATCGGCCTGGCGCTAAAACTATACGCAAATGACAACAAGGGCATCTATCCGCCCTCGACCCATTCGACTGGCCCTTTCCGCCGAGACCGAAGCTGGATCTTTGCTCTCAATCAGTATTTCACCAACAAAATTGATGAGATCCGCGTCTGTCCGGTCGACCCTCCCGAACGACAAAAGCAAGTTCTCGACCGTGGAGCGACCAGCTATGTCCTGAACGATCTCGTCTTCGACGACCCTCAATACCATGTACAACATTGGATTCCCGAACCCTCTAGAACGCTCCTCCTTTTTATACTCAGCGAAGATCGCCCACCGAGCCTGACCAATGATCACATCCATGGCGGGGAATGGACAAACTGGTATGCAGCCCTAAACGACATCGAACCGGATCGGCACCGCAGTGGGAAACGATCAGCCGACCGTACGAAAGGTTCCGCACCCTACCTTTTCGCGGATGGCCATGTCGAAGTAATCGAAGCCGCCGATTTCAAAAGCCGATTCGATCGGGGCGAGAACCCCGCAGAAGTTCCGTTCTGATCCCCCGAAGATGCTCTCAGGGCGACCTTGCATTTTATGGAATTCTGACAATGGTATCCCTTGTTATCTCGATATGGGTCAATCTACGGACAATCTCAAAAAGGCAGTAACGGAGCGCCTCCAATCAAGTTCGCTACGAATCACCAAGAAGCGGCGGCGAATCCTTGAGGCTCTTCTGAACTTTGACCGCCCCGAAACGGCGGTTGAAATCCGCGAAGGTGCCAGCCTTCCCGAATCCGATCTCGTCACGGTTTACCGCACCATGGAGGCCTTCGAATCGATCGGCATCCTTCAAAAAGTTCCTCTCGAAAACGGCGGACACTTGTTTGAGCTGATCGTGCCTGGCGACCATCACCACCATTTCGTCTGCCGGGAATGCCACAAGGCGGAGCGACTCGAAATGTGCCTCTTCACTGAGCTCGAGAAACGGGCCAAAACGCTCGGCTTCGCCAAGGTCGCTCACGTCATGGAAGTTTACGGGCTCTGCCCGAAGTGCCAATAAGTATCCGCACAACTCTTCGTTCCCGATTGACTTTAGTCATTCGGCCGACACGCCCACAGCCTCGCGCTCAACGGAAGCATCTCCGCGACGCGAAAGCCTCCCGAACTTCTCGCAAGGTTTCATACGCAGGAATCGCACGACTCAAGTCATGCGAGAACCCGGTGCACAACTCTTCGTTCCCGATTGACTTTAGTCATTCGGCCGACACGCCCACAGCCTCACGCTCAACGGAAGCATCTCCGCGCCGCGAAAACCCTCTCGAACTTCTCGCAAGGTTCCATACGCAGGAATCGCACGACTAAAGTCATGCGAGAAAGATCATGCGCGAACGAGGGGCTATTGAGGAATTTCTTTGGGAATTCGTTGAAACGGATACTCTCTCCCCTCGGGCACCAATCCGGCTTTCACCGGATTCATGCGGAAATACTCCACCCATCTTTGGTATTCGGAGGGACCCCGTATCCAACGGTCATACCCATTCTTCTGCCAAAATCGGCCTTGCCGCGTCAGTTTTTGGTTTAGAGCAATGGCAGTCTTTTGTTTAAAATGATTCCACCTCTTGAAGAAATGATCTGCATTCGCGCACGAAAAAGGATCCGTCAGCAGATGTAGATGATTGGGCATGATCACCCATCCCGCAAAGGCGAGCCCATCTCGCTGATACTTTTCGAGGAGGATCTGGAGTTCTTCGGCCACCTCCGCTTGCCGAAGCGGGGCAAACCCCTCCGCACGATCCAAATAGGATTCGAGAATCGCGAAGTGTTTCCGGCGTTGAGCTTCCGCCGCCTCCGATTGGGGTTCAAGAGCGCTCAAGGTCTCAGCAATTTCGTTCATTTGGCCTAAAGCCGCCTCTGGGAGAGAACCTTCACACCGAAAAGTGACCGAATAGCATCCGAAATCGACCACCCAGTGAGGCAACCCCCGAAAAGCAATCTCGACTAGAGAACCATGCCAAGGACTGACCGTGCTCCTAAAATGAACTCTCCTCATAGAAAGGTCGAATTCAAATTGGGTGAAGTAGAATGGTGCCTCCCAAGCGAAAACTCTTCGTTCCCGATTGACTTCAGTCATTCGGTCGACACGCCCACAACCTCGCACTCACCGGAAGCATCTCCGCGCCACAAAAGCCTCCCGAACTTCTCCCGAGGTTTCATTCGCAGGGATCGCACGACTCAAGTCATGCGAGAACGCGGGACACAACTCTTCGTTCCCGATTGACTTCAGTCATTCGGTCGACACGCCCACAGCCTCGCGCCCATCGGAAGTATCTCCGCGCCACATAAGCCTCCCGAACTTCTCGCGAGGTTTCGTTCGCAGGGATCTCTCAACTCGAGTGATATGAGGACGGGAGAGGAATCGCTCTTTGAAAAACGATTCCCCGAAAAAATTGATTCGATTCCCCATCCGCATTTCGCGTAGAGTGAAGGATTTAAGACCGAGAATGAGCACGGAAACACGGACATCCTCTTCAACAGACGGCGAATCTCCCATCAAGCCCACGGACTTGCGGGGGATCCTAAAGTATGTGCCCATGTTCCGCGGTCAGACCTTTATCATCTCCGTCGATGGCAGCGTCGTCGCCCACGAGGGTTTCCGCAATCTCCTCATGGACTTGGCGGTTTTCCGGAGCCTGAATATTCGGGTGGTCTTGGTTCACGGCGTCGGTCAACAGATCCGTTCCCTTGGCGAAAAACGGGGCGTCCCGATTCTCGACGCCTACGGCTCCGGCCCCACAAACGAGGAGGTGCTTCAGCTGGCGATCGAATCATCCGGTGACGTCAGCACCCGGATTCTCTCCCAGTTCACCGAGTTGGGCGTCAGCTGCGCGATCCCGAATGCCATCCGGGCCACCGAGCGGGGCATCATCCGCGGAGAAGATTTTCTTTTCACCGGTAAGGTCGAGAAAGTCGACGCCCCGGTCCTTGAGGATTTGCTTTCGGCGGGCATCACTCCGCTGGTCAGCCCTGTCGCGGCGAACCGGAGTGGACAGATCCTGCGGGTCAATTCAGACGCGATCGCTGCCGAGATCGCTGCCGAACTCAAAGCCTCGAAGTTGATTTTCCTCACCTCTCATCCGGGGCTTCCAGTCAATGGGCAATCTCTGCTCAACGTTCCTGCGGAAGATCTCCGGAGAACGATGGCGGACAATCCTTCGGCGATCCCGGCCGAGCTTCTCTCGAAAGTGGAATCATCGCTCAGCGCTCTCGCTAAGGGAACTCCGCGAGCCCACATCCTCGACGGACGCATCTTCGGAGCCCTTCTCACCGAGGTTTTCGATAAGGTGGGATTGGGGACGATGATTCACAGCAACGAGTATGATCAGATTCGTCCGGCGCGTCCTTCGGACCTTCATTCCCTCTACAACCTTATTCGCAATGCGGCCTCCAGTGATGCTGTCCGCGAGCGCTCCTTCGAATCCATTCAGGAGAGTTTGAGCGATTTCTTCCTCTACGAAATTGATGGTAGTCTCGTGGCCTGCGCCGCGCTCATCCCCTATCCGAAAGAAAACGTGGCTGAGGTCGGTAGTGTTTTCGTCCAACCCTTCTATCAGGGTCGGGGCGTCGGGTTGAAGATGATCCACTACGCCGAACGGGAAGCCTTCGCCAAAGGATTCGACAAGCTCTTTGCCTTGAGCACCCAAACCTTTTCTTTTTTTCGGGAGGTCTGCCACTTCAGTGAAGCAACGCTGGAAGATCTGCCACAGGCCCGCCAAGAAATCCTTTTACACTCTGGACGACGATCAAAGATCCTCATGAAAGACCTAAAATCTTCGGGGACACCGTCTTGAGCTCCCCCACTTCATCCATGTACATAACGGACCTCAACCGCGCCGGTGGTATCGGCGCCAATAGCCTTTTCGTTGAAATCGGGCCCTTCCGGGTTCTCGTCGACGCTGGCATGCATCCCAAAGCGGTCGGCCGGGAGGCCATGCCCCGCTTCGAGCTGCTCGACGATGTCGCCCTCGATCTGATCATCCTCACCCACTGTCACCTGGATCACCTCGGAAGCCTTCCGGTGGTAGCCCGTGAACATCCGGGCGCGGAGATTTGGATGTCCCGTGAATCCGCCGTACTCGCTCCCCGCATGATGCGGAATTCCGTGCGGGTCATGAGCCGCCAACGCGAAGAAGCGGACATCCCGGAATACCCTCTTTTTACCGACGGAGAGGTCAAGGCGCTGGAGGAGCGGTTCACACCGATTCCGATCGGGCACACCAGTCAACTCCATGTCAATGGCCAGGTGCTCGAGGTCGAATTCTATCACGCGGGCCACGTGCCTGGCGCGGTCAGTGTCCTCCTCCGCCACGGGAAGGAGTCGATCATGCTTTCGGGGGACGTGCTGTTCACCGACCAACACATTCTGCCGGGCGCCTCGCGAGACATTCCGAAAAACGTCAACGCTCTGGTTCTCGAAACCACCCGCGGCGGAACCAGCCGCGAACCGGGGCAAAGCCGCGACGAGGAGATTGAGCGCCTGGTCGATACCATTGCCGATACCATCTCCCAAGGCGGTTCGGTTCTACTCCCGGTGTTCGCTCTCGGCCGCATGCAGGAGATTCTCAGCATCCTCCACGAAGGATTTCAGGAAAAGCTCATCCCCGAGTGCCCCGTCTACACCTCCGGCCTCGGGATGGATCTGGCCAATTATTTCGACTATCTCTCGAAAAAGAATAGTCCTCTTCGCTTCCGCAAACGGATCCTCAAAGACCTCAATGTCCGCAGGATGCCCCGTGACATTTTCCCGGGAAAGAATCCTCCTGGCCCGGCCATCTATGTCGCCAGTAGCGGAATGATGGTCGCCAACACTCCCTCCTATCGACTCGCGGCTGCCATGATCGGCGAGCCTTCCAATGCCATTTGTTTCGTGGGCTATTGCGATCCGGACGCCCACGGCTACAAGGTCCTGAGCTCCAAGCCCGGCGACTCCATCCTCTTCGAGACACTCGATTACCGAGCCACCTCCCGCGCCAACATTGAGCGCTTTGACCTGAGCAGCCATGCCGACCGCGAGGAGCTCCTCGACTACGCCATCGCCATGAACCCGGGCACCGTCATTCTCAGCCACGGCGACCCCGACGCCCGCGGATGGTTTGAGGAGGAATTGTACGCCAGTGTCCTCGACAGCCGCATCATCGATCCCGAACCCCTGAAGCGGGTTCATTGCTAGAATTTCATGACCCAGGAACCCAGCTCTTCCCCTTCCTTATCCTCCGACTTCCTCTCCGGCGTCGCCGGGGTTGTCGAGAACCACGGTGAACGCCCCTCCTGGGACGAGTATTTCATGGCGACCGCCTTTCTCATCGCCAGCCGGTCCGCCTGCGGACGCCTCCATGTCGGCTCCGTCCTCGTCTCCGCCGGAGAACATCCCAACCGGATCATTGCCGCCGGCTACAACGGATTCCTCCCCGGCTCTCCGCACCTCTCCCGCGTCCGTGAAGGACACGAGCAGGGCACCGTCCACGCTGAGCAAAATGCCATCGCCGATGCCGCCCGCCGCGGGATCTCCGTCGAAGGAGCTACCGCCTACATAACCCACTTCCCCTGCATCCAGTGCGCAAAGATCCTCGCCGCCGCCGGCATCCGGATGATCAAATATTACCATAATTACCGGAATGATCCGATGGTGGTGGAAATTCTTGAAGAGTCCGGTATCGTACTTGAAAGTCTACTCACTGATGGAAAGCTCACCTAGATTCCAGGCTCTGTCCGGTCTCTCCGGTTCGCTCCTCGTCGCCCACCCAACGTTGCAGGATCCGAACTTCGAGAAAACGGTCATTCTCCTGCCTATGCACTCTGACGAAGGCGGTGCCCTCGGCGTGATTCTGAATCGCCCCACCGGCCAAACCTTGGGGGAAAAGTATCCCGATCAGGCCTTCGACAAACTCGCCAACATCCGCATTTTTGAAGGCGGCCCCGTCGATCACAGCCAACTCATTCTTACGGCTTGGAAATGGGATGCGAACGAGAATTCCCACAAGATGTTTTTCGGGATCTCCAGCGAGCACGCACTGAACCTCATCGAAAGTGGTGAAGACGTGACCGTGCGCGCCTACCTCGGCTACGCGGGTTGGAGCGCCGGGCAACTCGAGGCAGAGCTCGAAGCTCACGCCTGGATCACCAAGCCCATCGTCACCGAGGTCCTCGACCAGGAAGAAGGCACAGAACTCTGGGACCAGCTCGCCGAAGACGCAGAGGCCGCTCCACCGCCTACCCCCAATCCAGTCGATTCCATCGATCCTGAAGGCTCACTCCCTCCGCCTCCGGAGGATCTGGACTTCAACTGACGATCAGTCGCGGGATTCTCTGGCCACATTCGCCAGAAGGGTGCGGAAAGGCTCTCCGTCCACATCTCCTTCTAATAAAGTCGCGCAAGTAATACCGAATTTAGGAAGTTTTGATAGTTATGACGGGATGAGAAATGAGCCTGAGCGAGGCGGCCCAATTGGAGGCGGGTCTCCGACCCGTGCCATTTGGGCTAACGCTGCTCAGGCGCATTGCCCGCCCGTCCCAGGGGGATGCGCCCAGAATCGAAGGTCGCGGCGTTGCAGGAATCGAAGCGTATCTCGATACGAATCCGATCCCTGCGCCTTGCGCTGCTTCGATTCTGCGCTGCACCATAACCGTCAAAACTTACTAAATTCAGTATAAGGCATCTGCCGGAGCGCCGAATACATTCTGCCCCGATGGAGCGGTTCCGAACGAATCGCGCATTTTCAGATCTTCCGGCAACTGAACCGAGTAGATCGGATCACACGCCCCCCAATCCAAGACCCTCGCCCCAGCTTCCTAGTCAACGTGGAAACTGCACAAGAATTTGCCCCCACCCCGAATTTCGACGATTTTCTACCCATGATTCAAAAACACCCCTCCAATCCAGTTCTCACTGCCGATCAAGTCCCCTACGAAGCCAGCTGCGTTTTCAACGCCGGAGTCGCCAAGATTGGCGACGAGTACATCATGATTTTCCGAAATGACTTCGATTACCTTGGCAAGGCAGCCTTCGCGGGAACATCTCTCGGCCTGGCTCGCAGCGCCGATGGAATCGACTGGAAGGTCGAGCCCGAGCCGATCCTTACCAACGAACAGGCGCGCGAATATTTCAAGGATTCCCATGAAGCCCGCTTCGGCCTTGAAGAGGTCCGCCGAGTCTATGACCCCCGCATCACCGTCATTGACGGCGAGATTTATCTGTGCACGGCAATGGATACCCCCCACGGTGTTCTCGGAGCAGTCCTGAAAACTCCGGACTTCCGCTCATTCGAGCTTCTCAGTCTGACGACTCCCGACAACCGCAACATGGTCCTCTTTCCAGAGAAGATCAATGGGCTCTACTACCGACTCGAACGTCCTTTCCCCATCTACGGTCGGGGCCAGCCCGAAGCCTTTGAAATCTGGTCCTCTGCCTCGCCTGACCTCCGCTACTGGGGGGACACCCGCCTCGTTCTCGGCAGCGAAGAAGTTCCTTTCAGCAACTGCAAGATCGGACCGGCCGCTCCTCCCATTCGTACTGATGCGGGCTGGCTGACGACCATTCATGCCGTCAAGAAGGACACCGACAACCCACTCAAGGCTTGGGGAGGACAGAATTGGACGAAGACTTACTACGGGGGCTTGATGCTCCTCGACTTGGAGATTCCGCAAAAGGTGATCGGGCTCGCTTCCGAACCTCTCCTGGTCCCCGATACTTCCTACGAAATTGATGGATTCCGCGGGAGCGTAATCTTCCCTGGTGGAATGATCCTCGAGGATAATGGAGAAGTGAAAATCTACTACGGAGCCTCGGACACCTTCGTCGCCCTCGCCACCGCCCCCGTTGAAGAGCTCGTTGCCCTCTGCAAACCGTTCCCAGCCTGAGGCGGAGAAGCCCGCCCCCACAGCATTTCCCAACGATCCAGGCCCCGGGCAATCGCTCGGGGCCTTTTCCTGCCTTGTCCTCAGGAAAATAATTCCCCATTCTGCGCAACGTGGAAAGCAAACCAGTCACTCTGCGGGACATCGCTCGTGAAGCGGGATGCTCTCACAGCACAGTCTCCCTCGCTCTGCGCAACCACCCACGGATTCCCGAAAAGACCCGCCTCGCGATCCAGTCTTTGGCGGCGAAGATGGGGTACACCACCAACCCTTATGTCCAGTCTCTCCTCAGTCAGGTACGGCGCGGGAAGGTACGTCCTCAGCAAGCGGGCCTCGCTCTGGTCTCCAATTACGAGAAACCCGAGCAATGGCGTCAGATGCCCAACAACCGACTTGCCGTCCTCGGCGCCTTTCAACGGGCCGCTGAATTAGGATACAGCCTCGAGGAATTTTCCCTACGCTCCGAGGGCATGAACTTTGACCGACTGCGACGAATCCTTCTCGCCCGGGGAATTCGCGGAGTCCTCATCGCCCCAACTCCAGAGGACCGCCTGGACCTCTCCATGAATATCGACCCATTCGCCGTCGTAAGTATGGGTCAGAGTCTCCTCAATCGAGAGATCTCCATGGTCTCCCACTATCATGGCCATTCAATGAGAACTTTGATCGAGGAGCTGGAGGCACGGGGCTATCAAAAAATCGGCTGCTCCATCGATTCGGGAATCAATCAACGCATCGAGGAAGCCTGGTCCGCCCAATACTTTCAATATCAGTCAAAATTGCCCCGAACGGATCAGATCCCGATCAACCTCCGACCGCCCGACTGCTCTTCAGAAGATTTTCGATCCTACCTGAAGAAGAACCGTCTCGATGCCATCATCACCGATCAGGACAACTATTACGAAGAGCTCCCGGAAAATTTGCTTCAAAGACCCGACCTTTTTGGATTCGGCTGCTTAGCCATCCATCCGGACAAAACGACCATCGGCGGGATTCGCCAGAACAACCAGATGGCCGGATTCCGCTCGGTCGAGCTTCTGGTGCAGCTCATCAACAACGGAGTCTTCGGGGTCCCCGACTCTCCCCAAACCGTATTCACCCCGGGACAATGGGAAGAAGGAAAAACGCTGCGACCACGAGTAGTCGATCCGTGAATACTTTGGCGCCAATGAGGTTAAATCCCCGCTCAAAACAAAACTCCCCTCCTGCGATGAGACATAGCCTTACACACAAGCCTATGGCTCTGGACGGTCTCGAAAACGCAAGAACATGGGAGCGCGTAATTCATTTTAGGCATACTCCGACAGGACAATTCGAAGATTTTACAGGAAAACGTTAGCCTAGGAATTTGTGTGTAAGGATATGCCCTGTAGCAGGGGAGGAGTCTTTCTGCAATTTTCTGACTCCCCTCCTACGAGTAGGAGCTGGTGGGTAGGTTTCATCCATCCTACCGGCCCTCTAAAATCAGTCCAATCCCCACGCATACTCCCCCATCCGCCCCATGGAAGTAAGACACGAATTGGGATCGCCAAAGCCCCAACCTCAAGATTAAACTCATTTTTAACAAGCCACTTCTCTTATGAATAATATCCCTTCCCGCACTCTCTCGCTCAGCCTCCTCTCTCTCGCCTTCATCATGCTCTCCGGCTGTGCCGCTGCGGTAATGACCAGCGCCAAGACGGTCAAAGGCTCCGAAAGCAACAACGTCATCATCGTCGAAAAGACCGAACCGATCACCGCAATTCGCGAGGTCACGGTCGACACCTCCGGTCTGAATAAGGACGACGCAGAGAAACAGAAAGATATCGCGGACCGAGTCACCTCTCTCCTCATCAGCAACCTCGAAAAGAAGAGCCTCTACCAGCCGAAAAATGAGGAGGCCTTCACCCTCACGGTCACCGTCCGCAACATGAAGCAGGACGTTAACGAGCGCGCCGTGTACGCGATCGTCAATATCCTCAACGCAGAGAAAGAGGCTATCTTCTCCTTTGCTTCCGTGGAGACTTCGGAAGGCCTCCGCACGATCAACTACATCGAGGAAACCTTTGCCGAGTCGGCCGTCGCGGAGATTGCCAAGCCCGTTCCGGCACCTGCACAGTAGCATCGCCTAGCGGGGAGGACTCCCCATCCTGCCCGGTTCCGTTTCTGGTGGAGCTCCCCCCCTTTCCTCTCTTCGGCTATCCACTGGCATCGGTGACAAGATTGTCACCCACTCCTCTCGGTCAGAATTCCCCTCTGCCCACTGCAGAATCCGCCAACTTCGGCCCAGACCCAACACCTGTTTGTTTTGATCGAAAAAAAGAAGGATTGCCCCCTTCCCCCTCCTGTCTCTTTGTGGGTACGTTCGCTCTCCTCCGGATGAGCTTCGAATTTACAAACGAAATCGAATTTACAAACGAAAGAACGAAAAACATGGCAATCAATCACGACATCCTCTCAACAGCTGCCACCCAAGCCCGCGGCCTCGCGATCGACGCAGTCGCCGCCTGCAATTCCGGGCACCTTGGCCTTCCCCTCGGCGCCGCCGACATGGGATCCTACCTTTTCAGCGATGGCCTGTCCTTCAATCCATCTGAGCCTCGTTGGCTCAACCGCGACCGTTTTGTTCTCTCCGCTGGTCACGGAAGCATGTTCCTCTATTCTTGGCTTCACCTGAGCGGCTACGACCTCTCGATCGAGGAAGTGAAGAACTTCCGCCAGATGGGCAGCATCACTCCGGGTCACCCGGAATTCCACGAAACTCCCGGCGTAGAGTGCACAACCGGCCCTCTCGGTCAGGGCGTGGGCAACTCGGTAGGTCTCGCGATCTCCGGGAAAATGGCCGCCGCCAAATACAACACGGATGAGCACAAGATCTTTGGTCACAACGTTGTCTGCCTCGCAGGTGACGGCTGCCTCCAAGAAGGGATTTCCTCCGAAGCCTCCGCTCTTGCGGGTCACCTCGGTCTGGACAACTTCATCCTCCTTTACGATGACAACCGCGTCACCCTCGACGCCATGGCTGCCGAAACCCAAAGCGAAGATACCGCTGCGCGCTACGCCGCTTACGGTTTCGACGTTTACAAGGTCGACGGTCACGACACCCAAGCTTTTGCCGCCACCTTGGAAGAGGCGAAAGCCGACAAGAACGGTCATCCGAAGTTCATTCTCTGCCGCACCTTGATCGGTAAGGGCATCTCCGAAGTCGAAGGCACCTCGAAAGGTCACGGCGAAGGCGGTGCCAAGTTTGCCGCTGAATCTCGCAAGAAGCTCGGCCTCCCCGATGAAACCTTCTATGTTTCTGATGAGGTGCAGAAGTTCTTCGCTGAGAAGAAAGCCGAGAAAATCGCCGCTTACGAAGAATGGGAAAAGACTTTCACCGCGTGGAAGTCCGCCAACCCCGAGCTCGCCGCTGAACTCGAAACAGCCGTGGCCAAGGATTTCCCAAGCGCCGAAGAATTGATGGACTCGATTCCCGAGTTCGACACCGAAAAAGCCGTCGCCACTCGCGCTTCCGGAGGCAAGATCCTCAACGCACTCGCCGCCAAGGTTCCGAATCTCATCAGTGGGAGCGCCGACCTTCATGGCTCGACCAAGAACTACCTAGACGATCTCGGAGACTTCAGCGCCGAAAATCATTCCGGCCGCAACCTTCGCTTCGGAATCCGCGAGCATGCCATGGGAGCCATCGTCAACGGTCTCGCCTACGATGGTCTCTTCCTGGCCAGTGGCGCGACCTTCGCCACCTTTGCCGACTACATGCGCCCATCAGTACGCCTCTCGGCACTCTCCGGTCTTCACAACTTCAACATCTGGACCCACGACAGCATCGGTGTGGGCGAAGACGGCCCAACCCACCAACCGGTGGAAATCAACGCCGCTCTCCGCGCCATCCCGAATCTCGACGTTCTCCGTCCTGGCGATGCCGAGGAAGCTGTGGGAGCCCTGACCTCCGCAGTCTGCCGCAACGATGGACCTTCCGGTCTAATCTTCAGCCGCCAGAACCTTCCCGCTTTGGCCGCCGACAAGGACGTCAAGCGCAAGGGCACTCTCAAAGGTGGCTACATCCTCAAGAAGGAAGAAGGCGATCTCGACACCATCATTCTCGCCAGCGGCAGTGAAGTGCAGCACGCAATGGCCGCTGCTGAAGAGCTCGGTGCCGGAGTCCGCGTCGTCTCCATGCCCTGCATGGAAATCTTTGACCGCCAAGACGAATCCTACCGCGAAGAAGTGCTTCCTTCCTCCTGCCGCAAACGCGTTTCCATCGAAGCCGGAGTTTCGCAACCCTGGTACAAGTATGTTGGACTCGACGGCAAGATCGTCGGAATCGACCGCTTTGGAATCAGCGCCCCCGGCGACGAGGTCATGGAAAAACTGGGCATGACCGCCGCCAACGTGGTCGCTACGGTCAAGTCCCTCTAATCTCCGATGAGCGACGAGCAACCACTGGGGCCAACGGGAGTCATCCTTCGTGATCTCCCCTCCCCCTACGTCCCTCACGCCT
Source organism: Puniceicoccus vermicola (assembly GCF_014230055.1). NCBI lineage: Bacteria > Pseudomonadati > Verrucomicrobiota > Opitutia > Puniceicoccales > Puniceicoccaceae > Puniceicoccus > Puniceicoccus vermicola. The sequence goes on from NZ_JACHVA010000127.1 coordinate 52,316, forward strand.
GCGGTCTTCTCCACTTGCCCCGTTTTCTGGCCAAGTGCGAGAAGCACCTGAACGGCGGTCTTCCGAAGTCTTATCAGCGGAACTTCCGCAAGGGCTTCGACGGCTTCCTTTGCCTCCACTTGGAGATCGATCCCGACGATGTCGTCGAGATCGTCCGCTCCAGTGAGAATGAGGCAGATCGGGACAGTAAGCTGGCAGAACTATTCCCCGACGACCTCAAGGTCCACGTCTGGAACCGCAAGGTTGTGCAAATGGGAATGAGCGAAATGGGCCGGGAACGGTTGGAAGAGGTCAAAGCCGATATGGGCATCTCCGATCGCACCGACATCCTCTCCTTTGCCGATATGATCGATATCGATGAAGGGCGTATTCCCGGATACGATCCAAGCAAAGCTCCCAGCAAAGCCTAAAAACCGCAAAACCAGTAGGATCCGGCCAGCCGGATTTCACGATTTCTTGAGAAAACCACCTCGACCTGAGGTGGTTTTCTCATTTTTGGAGCACTGAAATCCCCGGCGGATTTGATGAACCCCGGATTCGATGATACTGTAAGGGTCCAACCCCAGACGGAGAACCTCACTGCTCCTTTCTCAATCTGCCGCAGTGGAACGGCCCCGTCTGATCCCCCGCAATTTTGAAATTAAAAAAAGGAGATTCTCATGAAAGTGGACCCACAAACCGTCGTAAACTCCAACCAAGTCCGCCTCAAAAATGTTCACGGGCAGGACATTCCCGCTCTCGGTTTCGGAACCTATGAGCTCGAAGGAGATACCTGCCGCCGCGCCGTTGACGCAGCCCTCGGCACCGGCTACCGCCATATCGACACCGCGCGTATGTATGAAAATGAGGAAGAGGTAGGCCGCGCCATCGCAGAATCCCGCATCGACCGGGACGACCTCTTCGTCACCAGTAAAATCTGGCGGGATGACCTCGACACTGAAGGAGTTGATCGGGAGATCAAAACCAGCCTCAAGCTCCTGAATCTCGATTATCTGGATCTCTATCTCATCCACTGGCCCAATCCCGAATATCCTCTGGAAGAAACCCTCGAAGCGCTCATGAAGCATCGCGAGAAAGGTTTAGTCCGCCACATCGGAGTGAGTAACTTCCCACCCAACCTCTTCCGGCAAGCCATCTCCCTCGCCCCGATCTTTTGCAATCAGGTTGAGTACCACCCATTCCTCCGCCAGGGCGAGAACATCCACATCGCCCGTGCTCATGACGCTCTAGTCACCGCCTACTCCCCCTTGGCGCAGGGAAAAGTCTCCGGCTGCGAAGCCATCGAAAGCATCGCCCAGAAACACGGGAAGAACGCCCAGCAGGTCACCCTCCGCTGGCTCCTCGAGCAGAACTCCGTAGCAGCCATCCCCCGCTCCTCCACACCCGAGCACATCGCCAACAACTTCGAGGTCTTCGACTTCCAACTCGACGACGGAGACCGCGCCCAGATCGCCAGCTTGGAAAAGGGCCAGAGAATCGTAGACCCAGATTTCGCCCCCGATTGGGACAACGGCTAAGAATATCCCTCGCCACGAAATCGGTTATACGCCAAAAGCCAAAGTAGTGAGAGCTTCCAGCTCTCTCAAGCGCAACGGAAGAAAACGAGTAGCAACCACTCAAAGAACACGCTCAAAACAAAGGAAATCCAGACCACGGATTTGAATCCGCCCGATGGAATCGAACAATTGACGGGTCTCATCTTCTAAAGGCCGCCATTAAACCGGCTCTCCAACAACCCTCAAAACACTAAAGTAGTGAGAGCTTCCAGCTCTCTCGCCGCGCCCAGGCGAGCGGAAAAGTCCTCCCAGCGACTCTCCGCCACAAGCTTCCGCCCCACCAAAGAATGGCGCAACCGCCAGAATTTCCTTTCCCCTCGACTTTTCGGAGTCGGAGCAAATATCATTGCTGAAGTTTTTAAAACTTACTCATCTTCTGAAAATTAGGAGCACCCAAAATCTCCCGATAATGAAAACGGACCCCGACTCGTCGACCGCCACTGGGCTTAGTGCTGAGAATGAGTTTTCCAAGAAAATGAAATCTAAGCCCATCCTAGCTCTTTCGCACATCATCATCGCAGCAATCGCTTTCGGGGCTGGTTTCTTTTCGGGAAAAAGTGAAATGCCAGAGAACATTCATTTCGTGGACGATGGGCTTTTCTACGAAGGAAATGTTTTATTCGATAAAAACGCTGATCCCGAAAAGATTTACGAAATATACCGATATATCACAGTTCAGCACCTGCTAGTCGATGGAAAGATCGTTGGGCTACCATTGGAGGAAATCGGAGAGATAAGTGCCACCATTCCACGAAATGAAGATGGAGTTGGGATTGAGAAATTGAAGGTCATTGGCCCGAACCTGGCCATCGCGACGACTGGGGAAATCAATGGGCGACACACTAAATACGAACTGAAAAAAGAGGATGAGTCTTGGTCAATCGTTTCAGAAGACGCTGCCTTTTTGATTCATTGAAAAGACAAAATAACTCAAAGCTTGGGAAAGCTCCCTAAAGGACGAACCTCAGCTCCAGACTTCAACAGAAAAAATGATCCGCGCAGCTCAAATACTGAATTTAGTGCTCTGCAACACCTCGTTTCTGATTGCAGCACTGACGTCTTTAGCATGGTTCTTGCGTCTCCGAGAGTATCCTAATGTGCTACCCAATAGTCATCCACCCTACTCGATGCGCTCCAATTTCTTCCCCGAAAGCGCCATTTTAGTCACGATTATTCTCATCTCATTTACGACCGGCACAATCCTCTTGCTCCGAAGATTATCTTGGAGGAAAAGGCTAAACAAATTATGCTGAGAATGATCGACGAACCATTCAGAGGAGCCAATTCCAAGTAGCGCTCCAACGCCATTCACGATACTTCCTACACGCTTACCGAATAGAATTTGAAAAAAGAAGAACTGAAATACGAAGCAAAGATTACTGGCTATACATTTCTGGCCAGTGTCTTGTTCTTCCCAAGCCTCTTTTGGTTTCTGATTTCAGAAACACCAGAATATATCGACCCATATCCCGAATGGATAACAGAATTCTACGGATGTCTTTTTCGCCCGAGCATAGAATGTATAGGCGCATGGATCATACTGCTTGTCCCTGCATCTGCGCTTCAGATTATTAGGACGATTATTTTCTACTGGGAAGATCCTCAAAAACTAAAGGAAGTTTTTCGAGTATATCGACCCATTCGAAAATCAAATCCAAGAGGCAATCAAGCCACGGCCAACGAGGCAAATGATGCATAGATCCAAACGCGGCGATCAATCTATATTCACCGCCAGGTATTCCCAAAACTCAGAACGATTCAGCCTCGAGGACTGAATGATCCTGCTCCACTTTCGTCAATGAGAATGAAAAAACACCCAACAGCAGCCTCCGCACTTCTAGCATTTATCGCAGTGGTCACGAATTGGCATTGGTCACGAACAACCGAACACGAGTTTAACGATATGAGCTCCACCACCTCCGTCACGATCGACGGACCTGCTGTGACCGCTTTTGTGTATACGATCCTCTCGATTCTTATGGTTTGGTCGATATATCGAACGATGCGAAGATGCTTGGACAAAGGGATACACGTCCCATCCTTTAAACGTATGTTTCGATTCGGCGATCTTTGGCCGACGCTTCTAGCACTACCGCTCCTTGTTCAGATTAGGTCCTTCATGACGATTACAGAGAAGGAGGAGATGGTTTCACACTACGCGCGAGGCTATGGATCTGACTCCTCGTCTTATTTATTGATGATAACCGTCTTCTGCATCATCTTTATTCACATTCGAGCAGGTTGGTCACGCTGCGCTGAGCCAATCCAAGCAGGACCCAAGCGCTGGCAACGAGGACCATCACTGCGTCCCTTAGAGTCATAATTGGATAGTAATCTGGTCATTTCAACTCAGCCAATCGTGCAAATACCCGCCAACTCACCGTGCATTTTGCATGGCTCTTTTTAGCAGACATTGCTTGTTAAACGAGGAAACACGGGCAATTATAGCGGGTAATGAAAAAGCTTCCCGGTCGTCTTTCCCGCTACGCGGATCTCGCTAATTTTTTCTGGTGGCACGCGCGTCCGGCCATCAACCACAGCGATCCGCTTTCCGAGATCAATACAGACCCGGAGAAACACAAGGAACAAGCGGAGGCCTTCGCCGAGAGCTTGGAATCGATGGGGCCGACCTATGTAAAATTCGGCCAGTTGCTCTCGACCCGCAGCGACATTCTCTCCGGGCCTTACGTCAAGGCCTTGGAGCGCTTGCAGGACGGCGTGGAGGAGCTGCCCTATGAAACGATCGAAGAAGTCTTTCAGGAGGAACTTGAGGTTTCCATCTCGAAGGTGTTTGCAGAATTCGATAAAACCCCGATCGCATCCGCCTCGCTGGGCCAGACGCACCGGGCAAAGACCCGTGAAGGTCAGGAGGTTGTGGTCAAAGTACAGCGCCCGGGCATCCGCAAACAGATCGTGGAGGACTTGGACACCCTCGAGTCGTTGGCGGGCTTTGTCGATGAACATTCGGAAGTGGGCCAGCGCTATCGGTTTTCCGATATGGTCGATCAGTTCCGCCAAAGCCTACTGGACGAGCTCAATTACAACCTGGAGGCCAAAAACCTCCTCCAGTTGGCGGAGGATATAAAGAAGTTCAAAGGCCTCTGCGTTCCGGCCCCTCACCTCTCCTTCTGCTCGGAGCGGGTCCTGACGATGGAACACATATCCGGCCAAAAGATCACGGACACCTCCGGAGTCAAGTTGACCGAATTGGATGGCTCTTTTCTGGTCGATCAGCTGCTGCAGGCCTTTTTGGAACAATTTCTGGTCACTGGCTTCTTCCACGCGGATCCGCACCCGGGCAATCTGTTTCTCACCGAAGACGACAAAATCGCTTTCATCGACCTCGGCATGGTGGGCCGCCTGAGCGGCCAGATGTGCGAACAGCTCTTCGACCTCTTCTCCGGAATATGCGACAACGAAAGTGAGCGGGTGGTTGAAGTCATCATGCACATCGGCCTGCAGGAGAACCACACCGTTGATCGCCAGCGTCTCAACTCGGAAGTCGCCGTACTCGTCTCGCGCTCGCAGAATGTTTCCGTCAAGGAACTGCAGTTTGGAACGGTGGTGATGCGTATCGTCGATATGTGCACCCAGCACGGAATCATCTTGCCCCGTGAAATTACCATGGTGGGCAAGGTTTTGCTGAACCTCGACCGTGTCGGAATCACCCTCGCACCGGACTTCAATCCCTCCGAGAGCATCCGTAATCACCTCAGCAAGATCGCGACCAAGCGTTCGCTGGACGCCCTCAAGCCCGGAGACCTTCTTTCGGCCCTGAAGCAGATGAAGGAGTTGGTGCAGCGTTCCCCCAAACGAATCAACGACATACTCGACAACCTGGCGGACAACAAATTCCGCATCGACGTGGATGCAGTTGATGAAACTGCGCTGATTCAAGGATTCCAGAAGATTGCCAACCGCATCACCATGGGAGTCATTGTCGCCTCCATGGTCATTGCCGCCGCCCTTATCATGAATATCGACTCAAACTTCCAGATCTTCGGTTATTCAGGTTTCGCCATGATCCTCTTCTCCGTTGCTGCCATTTTCGGGGCATTTGTGGTCGTAGGCATCCTCCGAAACGATCGATGAGCCCCCAGAGGGGCTAAGACGAGAAACCAGAGCCCTGACCTCACCTTCGCCCCCAGCCAGACAGACGGTCTCGAACCGCATCCGGCAGGAGATTTAAGAACACCCCTAAATTAAGTCACGGCGACAATTCCGACAACTGGCAAAAGCCAAAGTAGTGATAGCTTCCAGCTCTCTCAAGCGCTTGGGCAGAAAACGAAGAAAATACTAAACGAGAACACGCTTGGGAAAAGGCAGCCCGGACAGCAGTGGATAAAAAATGAAAGTAATTCGAATCATCCTCGGAATTATCCTTCCTCCCATCATAGGATCCTTATTCATCCTCGTCGCTGTCGCTTCCGAGTCTCTGAAGAAACATACCGGAATCGGGGAGATCTTTAGGGGAGCCATTCCAGGATATCTTTTCTACCTGACCTATGCATTTCCCATGATGCTTCTTCCGAGTATTATCTACTCTTTCGTCATGGAATTCGTCGGAAGTAAAATCAAAGAGAGGAAAATCCTTTTTTTACTCCTCTCCACTCTCATGGGCCTCGGAGCTGCACTTTTCAAATTCGGAACAGCCGAATACAAATTTATTTTTGCGGGGCTACTCACCGGCCTAACGGTTGGAGCCATTCTCCAAAAAATCCACGATAAAGAGAGATCGAACTGTTCGGCCTAGGAAAACCCAATAGGAGAAGTCATCCCGAAACCGCCGACAACTGGCAAATGCCAAAGTAGTGAGAGCTTCCAGCTCTCTCAAGCGTCTGGGCTGACCAGAGAGAAAGGGAAATCAAACTCCGCCCTCCGCGTTCCCTCACGCTCTCTCGGTGGATCGTCGCCCAAATCTCCCACTCAGGTTGCTACCTGCATTGGTGATATCGTCGGGAAAGGCCCTTCTGTTGAATAATGGCCAGCTCACAAGCTGGGAACAACCATTACCAATACAGATTTCCCGAACCGAATTCACCAACTTCGCTATCGTATAATCCGCGAAGATGCTCTAATTTTGGCCAATCAATTGAAGCCTTTATGCCAGTATTTCATTCGATCTCATCTATTATTGTCTGCATCATTTTTGCTTTTCCGGCGGCGCCTACTCATGCAGAAGAGCCGAGGGTATTGGTATCCGTTGATCAATACGATGTCCTAGAATTGGAAAATTCACGAACGGTAACCCTCCGGCTCCTGGTTCATTTCCCGATTGAGTTCAGAGGATTTTCTCTACTTGTTGATACGAAATCAGAGAATCAATCCGATCTCAGAAGCCGCTTCCCGATTGGGAGCCTTTACACAGCAAGTCTTTCAGATTCGATTATGGATTCATTCGATAGTAATATCAGGAATCGGAGTGCAATCAAAAGATACGATGAAAATGGCGTAGAACCAGAAAGACGGTCGTTAGGAATCGAAATTCCCAGAGAAAATTTTTCCAATATTCAGCTAAATCCATTTACACCTACCATTTTCAAGTCTGACCAGCAAAGCCCGAAGCCATAGGCTCTATGGTAATTTCACCTTTGAAGGTGTTCCGCATTCAGGAATGAAGTGAAAACAAAAGTCACAATCCTCGTTCTATTGCTGACGTTGCCAGTTAGGCTTTTTCTCGTTCTTTTAGCCATCTCCTCTCGGATATATCGGTCCATTCACCCCATTCACTTGGATTGGAAACTCAATCTTGCTACCAATCCTATCTTTTCAGCTCGCGAAACGACTGAAGAGTGGGAAGATTCGAATAACAAAACCTCGATTTTCATTCCTTCCAGCAGAAATGCGATCCGCCAAGACGGGAATCGAAGCTTCCAGGGGAACAGCATGATAGGCAGGATCTTTGCAGACCGAAAAGAATCGTCGAACAAATCGAGTTAGATCATGTGAACCAGCTGCACCTCTTACCTCATCGCTCGGCACAACGATCAACGAAACATCCCATGAAAGAATCAGGCCTAAATTCATCGATCATCGCCTACAAGAAGCAACTCGACATCGGCGAAATTCAGGTTGCCTACACACAGTTGGTAAAGTTCGTAATGGCGCTGAAAACTCGATTTTCAAACACATTGAGTGATCAGTTTTCCTTCGGCGGGATTTTTCAGGGCTACATGGACTATACCTACTTTTACTTTGCCAATGACGATTGCCGGAAAAGGAAATTGAAGTTTGGTCTAGTCCTGAACCATGAAGAGATTCGGTTCGAAATCTGGCTTCTCGGCCAAACCAAGCCGGTCCAGGAGCACTATTGGAATCTACTGAAATCGACAAAATGGATTCAAGGAGAGACAATCCCAAAGTATTCTATTTTCGAGCACATTTTGATCGAGAATCCGGACTTCGACGACCTCTCCACATTGAGAGAAACGATCGAACAGAGGACAGTCAAAACTACGGATAAAATCCTCGCGTCACTGAATCAGATTGAAGCAGTGGAAACGCCGGAATAGAAGCATTCCAAACGAGAACTGTTTCCTAGCTCGACGGCTACTAAGCCTCTCACAATCCCATGATCTTGACCGCTAAACACAAATGAAAAAAATATTTCTATCTTCTTCTTTCGCCGATGTAACCGATCTATTTCTCAAATTCACTGAGGAAAAACAGGAGGGCAAAAGAGTCACATTTATTCCAACGGCAAGCCTTGTCGAAGATGTCACCTTTTACGTCGAGGCGGGGAAGGCGGCCCTCGAAAAGATGAGCCTAACCGTTGATGAGCTGGAGATCTCAACCGCAACAATTCAAGAAATAGAAAGTAAGCTTCAAAACAATGACTACATCTATATCACGGGTGGGAATACTTTTTTTCTACTTCAAGAGCTGCGAAGAACCGGCGCAGGTAGAATCATAACCGAACAAATCAATTCGGGTAAAATCTATATTGGAGAATCTGCAGGATCCATTGTTCTTTCTCCAAATATTGAATATATCAAAGACATGGACGACTTCACCGCCGCGCCAAAGATAGAATCTTTTTCATCACTGGGTGCAGTGGAATTTTACCCTGTTCCTCACCATACGAACTTTCCTTTCAAAGAAGCCGCTGAGCGGATAATTTCTACTTATGGCGGAAAATTAGATCTCTGCCCGATTCGCAATAATCAGGCAATTATCGTAAACGGAGATAAATTCGAGGTATGGGACAGCGACGCCCAGCAAGCGTAGACTGTATTGATCGTAAGCTATAACTTATGGATCCATTTTCATTTTGCCATCAGGCGCTACGCAAAAACTCCGTTCATCGATTTCGATAAGCGACTTATACCGAATTTAGGAAGTTTTGATAGTTATGGCGGAATGGGAAATGAGTCTGAGCAAGGCGGCCCAATTGGAGGCGGGTCTGCGACCCGTGCCATTTGGGCTAACGCTGCTCAGGCTCATTTCCCGTCCGTCCCAAGGGGATGCGCCCAGAATCGAAGGTCGCGGCGTTGCAGGGATTGGAGCGTATCTCGATACGAACCCGATCCCTGCGCCTTGCGCTGCTTCGATTCTGCGCTGCACCATAACAGCCAAACCTTACTAAATTCGGTATTACAGCTCTGATGATGAGTGCGAGGAGCGCAAGATTTCTCAGCAGCGGCAGTTCTACATTCTTTGCATCTTTTGCGATCCCATTCGGAGGCAACTCTGGCCTTCTACTCAACTCACTGAAGAGAAAGCAAATCTTGACCGCCCCATCGGCGACCCGGATTCAAACCAGCCCTTAGATCAACGAGGGCCCGCTTTGGATCCAGGAGAAGTGGGCCCCCTTCTTCAACCCATCGGTAAGAAGTTCCTTTGCCGAATGAACCGACTGAATCAGGGAATCCCCACGCCCGAGAAAGCCCGCAATCGCGCTACTCAGAACGCAACCCGTCCCCCGAAGATTCTCTGTTTCGATTCGAGGACTCGCAAAATTGGTTTCAGTTCCGTCCGGCATCAAGAGCCAGTCCTCGGAGGTCTGCCCGTCTTCGTGTCCACCCTTCAGGAGAACGGCCTGCCCGATCCCCTTCGCAAGTATTCGGCACGATTCAATTCGACCCTTGCGAACATCCTCCGCTGAAAGCACCCAGAGTTCATCGGAATTCGGAGTCGTCACGGTTGCACGCGGCATCAATCGTTCCCTCACCACTGCGACTCCTTCCTCCTCCAGTAGCCGGCTACCGCTGGTAGAAACGAGGACCGGGTCCAGAACATAGGGGATCGAAGGAAAGTCCTCCAAGACTTCGGCTACCGCTCCCGCGATCGACCCAGTCGCCAACATCCCACTTTTGATCGTAGCAACCGGAAAGGTCTCAAGGAGACGTCTCAGTTGCTTTGCGACAAATTCCGCAGAGGCGGGCTCGACGCGCTCCACCCCCGAAGGCGTTTGAAGGGTCACCGCAGTGACGACGTTCAGGGGAAAGCCCCCGCTCGCGAGAATCGCCCTGTTGTCAGCCTGCATGCCCGCGCAACCGGAACTGTCCGATCCGGAAATCGTGAGAATGTAAGGTGGGTGGTTCATGCAAACGGGTTACGCACCCTACTCATTCCACTCCAGCACTTTCACATCCCGAAATCCAAACTGATTGCGCAAGAGATTCGACCCGCGAACGCTCCGCAATCCTCCGGAGCAGAATACACAGGTCGGGACGCTGGGATCCAACCCGATTTCCTTCCAGTTCAAGCCACCTTCTTCAATCTGGATCAGCGGCAGCGAAACCGCTCCTTTGATTTCTCCGAGAACCCGTTCGCCCAAATCGCGAACATCGATGACCTGAAAAGCACCACTCCGGATCCCGGATTCAATCTCGGCCTGTCCCATCGCGATTCGTTCGATTTCTTCAGTCCGGGTTGTGCTGATCGCCTCTTCTTCCTGCATATGAACCCGATCGATCTGCTCGGGATCGCGTTCGAAGCGGATCATTTGCTGGGTCATCTCCAGCGCATCGAAGATGAGCAGTTTCCCGATCAAAGGCGTTCCGATCCCCGTGAGGACCTTGATGGCTTCAGTCGCCTGAAAGGCTCCGATGATCCCCGGCAAAACGCCTAACACCCCATTCTCCGCACAATTGAGAGCATCTCCGGCTTCCGGAGGTTCGGGGAATAGACATCGGTAGGTCGGTCCCCCTTCGCAGTTCAGAACGCTCACCTGCCCTTGAAATGAATGAAGCGCGCCGAAGATCCACGGTTTCCCCGTCAAGACACAGGCATCGTTGATCACATACCGGGTGGAAAAATTATCGGTCCCATCGACGACCAGGTCATACTCTTCGATAAAATCAATCGCGCTCTCCGCATCAAGGCGAACGGGATATGCATGGCAGGTAATGTCCCCATTCATCGCCCGCAACCGATCGGCGGCCACCTCAGCCTTCAACCGGCCCAAGTCTTCATCCGTAAAGAGCACTTGGCGCTGCAGATTGGAGCGCGTGACCTTGTCGTCGTCGACAATCCCGATGGTCCCCACTCCGGCAGCGACCAAATACTGAAGAGCTGGACAGCCCAATCCCCCGGCCCCCACCATGAGGACTCGGGATTTCTTCAATCGAAGCTGAGCCTCCCGCCCAAATCCGGGCAGGCTTAAATGTCTTTGATAACGTAGGGTTTCTTTCGGAGATAATACGGTCATGCGTGCGCGAGATGACCAGAAGCCGTAGAGGAAAATCCGTCGTATGTCGAATCCCAGTCTTTCCAAACGACTTCATACCCTCCACTGCGCAGCATCTCCGCCACCACCTCCGGACTCCGCTCGTCGGAAATCTCGAACTGCTCCAGAGTCTGCGGATCGACCGAGTATCCCCCCGGATTCGTCTTCGATCCGGCGCTCATGGCCGTAATTCCGAGCCGATGCACATGATCCCGGAAGTGCTCAGACTCACGGGTTGAGAGAGAGAGCTCCACTTCGGGACTCAGGAGCCGACAGGCACAAATCAATTGCACCAAGTCACGATCCGTCATGACGGATTTCGGCGTCACCTCACCTTCGTGCGGACGGATCCGCGGGAATGAGAGGCTGTAGCGGGACTTCCAGTAGGTCCTTTCCAGATACCGCAGGTGGGCGGCGACGAAAAAGGAATCGACCCTCCACTCATCAAGTCCGTAAAGCGCTCCCAGACCGATCTTCTTAATTCCAGCCCGACCCAGTCGATCCGGAGTCTCGAGACGGTATGCAAAATCCTTCTTTTTTCCCGACAGGTGATGCTCCGCGTAGGTCTCCCGGTTGTAGGTCTCCTGGTAGACCAAAACGGCGCTCAGCCCGGAAGGGATCAAGGCTTCGTACGCATCCTGGTCGAGGGGCTGAACTTCCATCGAGATACTGGCGAATTTTTTCCTCGCCAGTGCGAAGGCCCTTTGCAAATACGGCACCCCGACTTTCCGGTTCGCCTCTCCGGTAACGAAAAGCACATGGTCCATTCCCATGCTTTTGATCGCGTCCAGCTCCACCTCAATCTCGGCGTCATTCAGGACTTTGCGGGGAATTCGGTTCGTTGCACTAAAACCACAGTAGGTGCAGACGTTGCTGCAGACGTTGGACAAATACAACGGCGCGTACATTTGCTGCGTGAATCCAAAACGCTCCACCGTTCGTTCATGACTGAGGGCCGCCATGCGTTCCAGAAACGGGGCCGCAGCCGGAGAGATCAGCGCCTCAAAATCGCCCAGGGTCAATCGCCCGGTTGGCCGGGACAGGGCCCGCTCGACGTCGTCCGAGGTCTTACTGTAAATGGAACCGGAGACCCGATCCCACGAAAATTGTTCCCAGTGTTGAAGAAAGCTCATGTCGTTCCCTTCTCGTAGATTTCCTCAGGAGTCTAAAAATGCCGTCAACGGCGACGAAGCTTCAGCCTCAATCTGCCGCGAAACCGCTTTCCCTGATTCGAACGCGATCCGTCCAGCCTCGACTGCCATTTTAAAGGCAAGTCCCATCTTCACCGGATCGGCCGCCGTGGCCAAGGCCGTGTTGACGAGGACGGCATCGGCACCCATCTCCATGGCTTCAGCCGCATGCGAAGGAGCTCCCAACCCCGCATCGACCACCACCGGAACGTTGGCCTGATCGATAATAATTTCGAGAAAACGGCGAGTCTCCAGTCCTAGATTCGTTCCAATCGGAGCGCCCAGTGGCATCACCGCCGCCACACCGACTTCTTCCAGCCGTTTGCAGAGAACCGGATCGGCGTGAACGTAGGGCAGAACGATGAAACCGGCTTTCACCAGCTCTTCCGCGGCCGCCAGCGTCTCGACCGGATCGGGAAGAAGATACTTGGGGTCCGGGTGAATTTCGAGTTTCAGCCAATTCGTCTGAAGCGCCTCGCGGGCCAAATGCGCCGCAAAGACCGCCTCTTTCGCATCACGGACGCCAGAGGTGTTCGGAAGTAGCTGATAGCGATCACGGGGAAGGTAGTTGATAATGCCGTCGTCGGGCCCATTCAGCTGCACCCGCTTCATCGCCATCGTGACCATCTCACTGCCGCTGGCTTCGATACTCTCTCGCATCACTGTCCCAGAGGCATATTTCCCGGTTCCGACGAACAGACGGGAGTTGAAGATTTGATCCGCAATAATGAGCGATTTCGTATTCATAAATTCATTCCTTTTCGGCAAGCTGTTTCACATCCCATCCCTCACGAAGGCGGGGATAGTGAACGCCAGCCCCCGGTTCGACGAATAATCCCGAACTGATGGCAAAGCCCTGAAGTCCGAGTTCGCGGATTCGCCCGAGATCGGTGGCTTCGATTCCTCCAATGGCATAGGCGGGAAGTCCATCCAGCACGGCAACGATTTCCCGCCACTGCTCTTCCGTGAGGGTCGGTGCCAGATTCTTCTTGGTTCGAGTGAATCGGAAGGGTCCGACTCCCACGTAGTCCAACGCCCGGGACTCGACCGCCTGTTTTGCATCTGCCACCGAGTTGACCGTACCGCCAATCAGAAAATCCGCACCGAGCAAAGCCCTTGCTTCGTTCCAGGGCATGTCCAGTTTTCCGAGATGAACCCCGTCTGCCCCGACTCGCTGAGCCACCTCAGCCCGATCATTGAGGATCAACTTCACTCCCCTTTTCCGGCAGATTTCGAGACAACGTTTTGCCGTTTTCTCGACCTCATCATCCGTGGCCGACTTCATCCGCAACTGGATCCAATGCGCCCCTGCTTCACAGAGAGCCGACACTTGCTCTTCATGCGAAAGCGAGATTCCGTCGAGGGTCAGGCACTGAATCGAGACCTCCTTCATGCGAACACCCTCCGGACAGATTCGAAGGCTTTCACCGGATCGTCCGCAGTCCAAAGACAGCCGTGCAAAACCACTCCGGAAAATCCCAATTCACAGGCTCGCACCGCGGATGCCGCATCAATACCGCCCAAGGCCATCAAAGAATCCGAGGAAAACTCGGCGGTAATCTCCGCCCAACCGCTTTCCGAGATCTCCGATTGATATCCCACCTTCGAAATCGAGGGAAAGACCGGGCTCAAAAAGATATAGTCCCAATCGGTCGGTGAATTTTTGAGCCGATCACGCCCATGCGCGGATCGGCTCAAGGTCCTCCCCGAACCTCGCTGAACCTGCAATTCCTCCGAACGATGCGCCAAATCATCTCGATCCTTCCAATGGTATCCCCCGAGGCCATACGAATCGACCAAACCATACTCCTGATGCAGAACTACGGACGACCGCACATCATCGGGCAACCGGTCGAGAAAATCCGAGGCCGTTTCCACCGAATCCTGCGGGCGGCGGAGATGATAGGCCACCAACCCCACATCGAGTAGAGACTGGATCGTCTCGATCTCTCCGGGGATTTCCGATTCGGGAGATATGGCGTAGATCTTCATCGGGGCCCGAGACAGCGGAAAGATAACGGGATGCCCAATTGATGGGGAAGAATCCCACATTCACCAAACAAACCGTACCGTGCAGCTTCAGCAAACGGCTGCGAAGGAGCAGATACTATCACAATCAGCCTCCTTGCGTAGCCTGAATCAACAAGATCCGATCCCCGTCTTCCAAAAGCCGTTCCGACCATTCACTGGAGGGAACGACTTCATCATTGATAGCCACCGCCATTCCTGCCTTCGGTTCTTGCCCCAATTTTTGGAGAAAGGAGATCAAGGTGGTATCCGGGGTCACTTCGTGAGAATCGTTGTTGAGCGTCACTTTCATTGAGCAGCCCCCCCAACGTAAACTTCGCCGCCCTTTTCTTTAAACTCGGCAGATTTTTCGGACATCCCTTCTTCCAAAGCTTCCTCGGCGGAGACCCCCTTCTCGGCGGCGTACTTGCGTACGTCCTCGGTGATCTTCATCGAGCAGAAGTTCGGTCCACACATCGAGCAGAAGTGGGCAGTCTTGGACGAATCCGCAGGAAGGGTTTCGTCGTGGAAGGATCGGGCCTTCTCCGGATCGAGCGAGAGGTTGAACTGATCGTTCCAGCGGAACTCGAACCGCGCTTTCGAAAGAGCGTTGTCCCGATACTGGGCCGCGGGATGGCCTTTCGCCAGGTCCGCAGCGTGTGCGGCGATTTTGTAGGTGATGACGCCCTCGCGGACGTCGTCCTTGTTCGGCAAGCCGAGGTGCTCCTTCGGCGTCACGTAGCAAAGCATCGCGCACCCATACCAACCGATCAGCGCCGCACCAATTCCACTGGTAATGTGGTCGTAGGCAGGAGCGATGTCAGTCGTGAGCGGTCCAAGCGTGTAGAACGGGGCCTCATGACACCACTCTATCTGCTTCTGCATGTTCTCTTGGATCATGTGCATCGGCACGTGCCCCGGACCTTCATTCATTACCTGAACTCCGAACTCCCAAGCGCGCTTTGTCAGCTCCCCCTGAGTCTTCAGTTCCGCGAATTGAGGCTCATCATTGGCATCCGCGATCGATCCCGGACGGAGTCCGTCCCCGATCGAGAAAGAGATGTCGTAGGCGGCCATGATTTCACAGATCTCGTCCCAATGGGTGTAGAGAAAGCTCTCCTTGTGGTGAGACAGGCACCACTTCGCCATGATCGAGCCACCACGGCTGACGATTCCCGTCATCCGCTTCGCCGTGAGCGGCACGTAGCGCAAGAGGACTCCAGCGTGGATGGTGAAATAATCGACGCCCTGCTCCGCTTGTTCGATGAGGGTGTCGCGGAAGATTTCCCACGTCAGGTCTTCGGCCTTGCCGTTCACTTTTTCCAAAGCTTGGTAAATCGGCACCGTCCCAACGGGAACCGGGCAGTTGCGGAGGATCCATTCCCGGGTCTGGTGAATGTTCTTCCCCGTCGAAAGATCCATGAGAGTGTCACCGCCCCACTTTGTCGACCAACGCATCTTCTCGACTTCTTCCTCGATGGAGGAGGCCACCGCCGAGTTTCCGATGTTGGTGTTGATCTTCACCAGGAAGTTTCGACCGATGATCATCGGCTCCAGCTCCGGGTGGTTGATATTCGATGGAATGATCGCCCGACCGCGAGCCACTTCGGAACGAACAAACTCCGGAGTGATTTCGTCCGGGATCGAAGCCCCAAAGCTGTTCCCCGGATGCTGCACCTCCAGAGTATTTCGCTCGGCATCGGGAGACATCTTCAACTCCCGCTTGGCGGTCTGAAGCTTCATGTTCTCACGGATGGCGATGAACTCCATCTCCGGGGTGATAATGCCCTGACGCGCGTAGTGGAGCTGGGTCACGCATTTTCCAGCCTTCGCCCGCAGGGGACGGGGTGGACGGTTTTCAAACTCGATCAGCTTGCGGGCATTTTCCCGCTTCTTAGCGCCCGCTTTGTGCGACTCCGAAATGTATCCATCGTCCTTTGGCTGAATCACTCGGCCGTCGTATTCTTCCACATCATCGCGCTCCCGAATCCAAGCTTCACGCATGCGGGGAAGTCCCTTTCGCGGATCGGCATGAAAGTCCGGGTCGCCCCACGGGCCGGCGGTGTCGTAAACCCGAACCGGATCGTTCGGGACCATCGTCCCGTCCATCTCGCGGGAATCCGAGAGCTCGATCTCGCGCATCGGCACCCGAATGTCGGGTCGACTGCCTGAGAGATAGACGCGGCGGGATTGTTCAAAAAGGGTGTGTTGGGAAGCTTCGGAGTTCTTGGATTTTTCTGGCATACATCAGTGGATTTCGATGCGTCCCGACTCCGCCGGGTGAAAATCCTTGCCGAGAATATAACCGATTCTCGACTCGATAATCCCTACGGCGGTGTTAACACGCATCAGGTTCATAGGATCTAAGGGCGGAAGTAGCCCTAATCTCAGCTTCCATCCGGAAGCTCTCCTCTATCATTGGAAACGCAAGAAAACCAAGAGAACCGTTCCGACGCAACTCTCAAAATAAAATCCTCGGGATGACGGTCGAAAAAGCTCCGTCGCAAACCACCGCAATGGTCCAAGAGTTTCCCCGGATTCATTTTGCTAATCCAATCGATCAACCCCTGTGCCAACTGAGTTTTTCCGCGAAAAAAGGACAGCTTTTCCTGAGGAGCCTTGCTAACGTACCAAGCTTTTCATCCTTCAAAGTAAGAACCATGCCAGCCCTCGATAAACCACTCGAAGACCTTTTACGCTACAACGGAACTAATCCCCGTCCCCAGAATTTCGACGATTTCTGGGATGAAGGCCTTCAGGAAATGCGCGAGATCGACCCTGATATTGCCTACGAGGAGGTCGATTTTCCCGTGCCCTACGCTCAGTGCCGCTCGCTCTTTTTCACCGGAACCGGAGGCGCGCGCGTCCATGCGCGAATCGCCACCCCGCTTCAACCCGCCGAAAAGCCAGGGCCTGCTCTTCTCTTCTTCCACGGTTACTCGGGGTCTTCTCCCGATTGGGTCCAAATGCTACCCTACGTAGCCGCAGGTTTCACCGTCGCCGGCCTGGACTGCCGCGGCCAGGGAGGTCTTTCCGATGACACGATTTCCACCCGGGGAAACACCCTGCACGGGCATGTCATCAAGGGGCTCGATGATGAACCCAAGAAGATGTACTACCGCAACGTCTTCCTCGACACCGCCATGCTGGCGCGAATCGTAATGGAATTGGAACAGGTCGACGAAGACCGGGTGGCCTCGGTCGGAGGGAGTCAGGGAGGAGCACTCGCTCTGGTGTGCGCTGCCCTCGAACCCCGCATCCGTCGCGTGGTGTCCCACTTCCCCTTTCTATCCGATTACAAACGTGTCTGGGAGATGGATCTCGATAAAGACGCCTACATCGGTTTGAAGGATTATTTCCGGCGCTTCGATCCGCTCCACAAACGCGAAAAGGAGATCTTTGAGAAACTCGGCTACATCGATATTAAGAACCTCACCCCGCGCATCCGCGCCGACGTTCTCATGGCGATCACCCTCCGGGACAATATCTGTCCGCCCTCAACTCAGTTCGCCGCCTACAACGCCATCCGGTCCCCTAAATCTTACATGCTCTACCCGGACTTCGGACACGAGAACCTTCCGGGGGCGGGAGAAGCAATGTTCCAGTTTGTCCTGAAGGTTTGACCCTTCACGGGTAAGCTCGCCGACCGGAATCCCCCTACCCTGAGCTGTCCTGATTCATGGAAATCTTTTTCTGCCTTGACTATTATCGTATATCCACGATATACGATATTAAATATTGATTATGGTCGCCTCCAAAACAGATCTTTTCACGGAAGAACAATCTTCGCTTGCGGCTTTTGCTGGAGCTCTCGCTCATCCCGCTCGCATTGCCATCATTGGCTTCCTTCAGGAGAATGGAGAAGCTTCGAGTGGGATGATCGTCAATGCCATGCCTCTCGCGCAGGCAACCGTCTCCCAACACCTCACCGCCCTTCGCAAGGCAGGACTCCTGAATCAAAGGCCCTGCGGCAAGAAGATCTGCTACAGCATCAATTGCGAGGAGGTCCTCCGCTTCTGCCACAGTTTCCAATGCACTCTGGGCACCGCCGGGGAACCTCCACCCCCGCGTGAATCCCATTGCTGCGAAGACGAGTAAGTAGAACCAGTCCCTTCGTCCCGCCATTCATTGAAACCATCGAAACGATTCCAACCTTCATGAACTCTTCATCCACTCCCAATCGCATTCTTATCGTCGGAGGCGTCGCAGGCGGCGCCTCTGCAGCTGCACGGCTTCGTCGACTCGACGAAAAGGCCGAGATCACCGTTTTGGAGAGAGGCCCCGATGTCTCCTTCGCCAATTGCGGACTCCCTTATCATATTGGAGGAGAAATCACTGACCGCCAGAAGCTGTCCGTCCAAACACCGGATTCACTCCGCAATCAACTCGCAATTGACGTCAGAGCCAAAACCGAGGTTGTGTCCATTGATCGGGAAAAGAAAACGGTGGTAACCCGCAATGTGGACTCCGGGACAACCGAAGAACTGGCCTACGACAAGCTCATCCTTTCCCCCGGAGCCTCCCCGCTGCGCCCACCGCTACCGGGAATCGATCTCGGCGGGATCTACACCCTCCGCAACCTCCAGGATATGGACCGCATCAAGGATGCCGCCAATTCTGCGAACCGGGTTCTGGTCATTGGGGCGGGCTTCATTGGACTCGAAATGGCCGAACAGCTGGTCCAACTCGGCAAAGAGGTCCAACTCGTCGAGCTCGTAGAACAGGTCCTCCCGCAAATGGACCCCGAAATGACCCGGGCCGTCGAACAAGAACTTCTCGACCATGGAGTCGACCTGATTCTCGGAGACGGAATCGACGGTTTTTCCTCCGCCGAGAACCAAGGGATTCGCGCCTCTCTCAAGTCCGGACGAAACCTGGAAGCGGACATGGTCATCCTTTCCATCGGGGTTCGCCCCGAGAACCGCCTCGCTCAAGAGGCTGGCCTCGAGCTCGGAGCCCGCGGACACATCAAGGCCAACGGCCACATGCAGACTTCAGACCCCGACATCTATGCAGTTGGGGACGCCAGCGAAACCATGGATCCCATTCTCGGCGGTCCGACCGCCATCGCCCTCGGAGGACCGGCCAACCGACAAGGTCGTGTTGCCGCCGACCACATCGTGTACGGGGACGAAGCCCGACCCTATCCAGGTTCCATTGGGACTTCGATCGTTCGCGTCTTCGATGTCGCTGCGGGGGTTACCGGACACACCGAAAAACGGCTGCAGCAGATGGGGATCGACTACGAGAAAACCATCGTCACCGACTACAATCACGCCAGTTATTTCCCCGGCGCAACCCATCTCACTCTCAAGATTCTCTGGGACAAGTCGACAGGCCGTTTGCTCGGAGGACAGGCCAATGGCATCGAAGGCGTGGACAAACGCCTCGATGTCCTCGCTACCGCCATCAAAGGCCAACTGACCATTGAGGACTTGGAGCATCTCGAGCTCGCCTACGCACCACCGTTCGGAGCGGCCAAGGACCCTCTGAATACGGCGGGGTTTTCCGCCAACAACATTCGCAGCGGCAGAGTGAAGCCGGTCTACGAGTTACCCGATCCCAACAGCCAGCAGTTGATCGACGTGCGGCCAGCTGAAATGGCCCAGCTGAAACCGATTCCTGGAGCGATCAACATTCCCTTCCCCTCCCTGCGAAGCCAGTCGGACTCGCTGGACCGCTCAAAACCGGTGACGACAGTGTGCGCTCTCGGTAAGATGAGCTACTTCGCCGCTCGAATTCTCGCCCAAAATGGCTTCGAGGTGTCCGCCCATGTCGGTGGCTGGAAGGTAGCTGCCACGCCAAGTGCACCTGAAAAGACAACTCCCATGGAAAACTCCTCCAAAGCGACTCCCGAAACGGAATCTCCATCCCCCGAAGTGAAAACCGCCTCGCTCGATTGCACCGGCATGGCCTGCCCGGGTCCCATTCTCCGAGTCCGCGAAACCGCGGCCACCCTCGCACCGGGCCAAGAACTCGAGATTTCAGCCTCCGACCCCGGCTTCATGAACGACCTCCCCGCCTTCTGCAAAGCCAACGGCTACGAATTTATCGGGGCCGACAAATCCAAAGGAATTGTCACCGGACGCCTTCGCAAACCCATGGACGGGCCGGCAGACTCCCAACCGAATTCCGGGCAGACTCCCCCCGCAAAGGGATCCACCATCGTCGTCTTCTCGGGAGAACTCGACCGCGCCATGGCATCTTTCATCATCGCCAATGGCGCCGTTGCCATGGGAGGCAAAGCGACTCTCTTTTTCACCTTCTGGGGACTCAATATCCTCCGAAAGGACAAAGGAGCCCAAGTTCCCGACAAAACCCTCATGGACAAAGTCTTTGGCTGGATGCTCCCCCGGGGACCGAAAAAGCTCCCACTATCCAAAATGCACATGGCCGGTCTGGGAACCTGGATGATGAAAGATCGCATGGCCTCGAAAAAACTCCCCAACCTCCCCGGACTCATGCAAGAGGCTCAACGCGCCGGCGTCCGCCTCGTCGCCTGCACCATGTCGATGGAGGCAATGGGAATTCGTGAAGAAGAGCTTATCGACGGAGTAGAGCTCGGCGGCGTCGCCGAATTCCTCGGAGCAGCCAGCGAAACGAACGCGAATTTGTTTATCTAAACACGCGGCACGGGCGGGCGAGTGCTCCCAGTCCCCCTGCGTCGAATAACGCAATTCTCCCGGCAGAATTTAACCGAACAAATCCTTCCGAAGTCCCGTGCCCACCGAAAGGCCCTGCCAGTCCGCGCCAGACATCGGATGCGAACGGCGCGGTCGAATCCCGCGGTCTTTCATCGTTTTCAGGTGCTCCTCGACAAATTTTTCCGAACCCAAAACCATCCCGTCGGTAAAATACCGCACCCGACACCGCAAAATCACGGCCAAAGGCAATTTTCCTTTCTCCTCCTGAAGAACCCGCAGCGCCTCCTCACGGCTAATCGGCTCCTTCCCGTCCTTCTCTGCAGCCCCTGAGCGATACAAAGTCTGCCGATAGCCAGCCAGATCCTTGTCAACCACGCCCAAACCAGCCCGCGCGATCCGACTCCCCGCAAGCGCCTCTGCATATCCACAGAAGCGGTAATCTTTAGGATCAGACACCAACCCCGCCCGCACTGCATTCAAGTCAATATAAGCCGCCACAGTCCGCAGGGCCCAACGATCCCCCTCGACCAGCACACTCTTAAAACGCTCCGACCAAACCGGCCCAAACCGCTCCCGAGACCGGTTGAACCAAAGCGAGAAACGTTGCTTCAGCGTCTTCATCAAGGTGGAAATATCATGCATCCGCCGCAGCAAATCTTTCCGCAACTCCCTACCCTCCAAAGAGTCCCGCTTCAACTCTCCAGCCAAAACCTCAGCCCGTAGAGGCTGCCAGGGAGTCGGCTTCGGATAAAGCCTGCGATACCGACGCACAATCTCCTCATCCGAGACAACAGTCCCTTCCGAGGGAACCTCCACCAAGATATGAAAGTGATTCTTCATCACCGCATAAGTCACCACCCGAACCCCGGAAAAGTCACATACCTGCCAAATCATCTTCCGCAAAACCTCTCTCTCCCGCGCTCCAAACAAAGCCTCCCCGTTCACAGTCCGGCTCATCAGATGGTAGTAAGCGGTTTGGCCCAAAACTTTTTTCCGTATTCTGCCCATAGCCACAGACCACCCAAAACCACCCGGCTTTGCAAGTCATTTTATCTCTGTTATATAAAAACACACTTGGGATCGAGAAATGCGCTTTTTCTTGCTCCTCGGGTTTGAGAATGGGAGGTTCACCGTTTGAATCGAAACGACAAGCAATGAGTAGTTTTTCTCCCTATCTAAACGCAGACGATTTTTTCCCTTCGATGCTGCCAACTGGGCTCACCTTTGATGATGTGTCTCTGGCGACGCGCTATTCCGAAGTTCTTCCTCGCCAGGCGAGTCTGAACCTCACCCTTTCGAAGAGAATCTCTCTCCACCTCCCCATCGTCTCATCAGACATGGACACGGTTACTGAGAGCAATATGGCGATCGCCATGGCGCTTCAGGGCGGGCTGGGGATCGTTCATTACAATATGAGCGAGAAGCAGCAGGTTCGTGAGGTGGCGCGGGTGAAGAATTATGTGAATGGGTTAATTCAGGATCCATTTGTGGCCCATCCCGAGCAGACGATTGGGGATGTTTTGGAACTGGTTGAGAGGAAGAATGTGAAGTTTCGCACCTTTCCTGTGGTGGATCAGGATGAGAAGCTGGTTGGCCTGCTCCCGGGACGGGTTGTCAAGGAGCGGTATCGTTCTCACCGGGTTGAGGAAGCGATGCATGTCCGCAGCCAGGTTCACACGATTACCGAAAGCGAGATTGGAGAAAATCCAGTCGAGACCGCTGATCAATTCTTCAGCGACCATCTCGGCATTCACAAGCTCTTGGTCGTCGATCAAGAGGATCGGTTGAAGGGTCTCTTTACCCTGAGCGACATTGAGCGCATCAGCGAAGAGGCTCGTTCGAATCTCCGGCCGGCTCGGGATGATCGGTTCCGGTTGCTTTGTGGGGCAGCCATCAGTGCCGTTCGTAAGGCAGATGGTTCTCTCGATCGCGATCGAATTATCGGTCACGTAAGTAATCTGGTTGGAGAGGGTCTGGACGCTTTGGCCGTCTCTACCGCTCACGGCTTTAGTGCTGGGGTTGGCGAGTCGGTTCGGCTTCTCCGTTCCGAATTTCCCGATCTGACCATCATTGCCGGGAATGTCACCAGCGGAGATGGGGTTGAGTACCTCGCCGACGCGGGGGCCGATATCATCAAGGTTGGGCAAGGTCCGGGATCCATATGCACGACCCGCCAGATCGCGGGAGTGGGCATTCCCCAGTTGACCGCCCTTTACGCTTGCTCGAAGGCAGCCAAAGCCAAGGGAGTTCGTATTCTCGCCGATGGCGGGATCAGCAAGTCGGGCGATGTCGTCAAGGCTCTGACTCTCGCCGATGCCGTGATGTGTGGCGGACTCTTGGCCGGCTGCAAGGAAGCACCCGGAACCATTTTGGAGATCAAAGGAAAGCTCTATAAGCAATACCGAGGCATGGGCAGCGAAGCGGCGATGAAGGCCGGATCCGCGGCCCGCTACGGTCACGCAGTCAAGGATCTCAACCGCAAGGTAGCCTCCGAAGGGATCGAGGCTTTGAAAGAGATCTCCGGTTCCGTCGAAGAGGTCATTTCCGGTCTGGCCGGTGGACTCCGCAGCGGAATGGGCTATCTCGGTGCGAAAGACTTGGATGCCTTAAAAGAGAATGCGCTCTACGTTCGCGTCTCTCCTGCGGGACAGCGCGAGGCCTCCCCTCACGACGTCATTGTCGTTAAGGCTGAAACTTCTGAAGAAGGTTGAACGATGGCTTTGCAACCTTTTCTCAGTCCTCTTATTGCGGATACCGGAATTAGCTTTGGAGATGAAGGCAAAGGCCGCCTCATCTCCGAGGTCGTTCGCGAATTGCAAGATTCGACCGGACGCCCCGATCCCGTCCGCATCGTGCTCAAGGTCAACGGTGGAGCCAACTCGGGTCACACCGCAGGAGGCCTCAAGCTCAATCTTCTCCCAGGCGGAGTCATTGAAGAGAGCGTGCCGATCCTTGGCTTGGGCAGCGGTGTCGTCGCCGACCCTCGTAAGCTCTGGTGGGAAACGAAAGCCACGGAATCCCGGGGCTTCGAAGTTCTCTCCCGGCTTCGGATTGACGAGCGCACCATGGTCAGTGACCTCGGTCACCGCCTCCTCGATTTGGCTTGGGAATCATATCGTGAGAACCAGCTCAAGCTTCCGGCGCGGGGATCCACGGGTCGTGGCATCACCCCCTCCTACCTCGATGAGGTTGGTCAGTGGCAAATCTACTATGCCGATTTCCTTGGCTGTCCAGATCGCTTCCGGAAGCGGTTCGACTCCCGCCTCGACCGGGCTTTGCTGACGATCAAAGAAGTCTGCCAAGTCACCGAAGACGAATGGTTCAACTTTTTCGAGACCCTCAGCAATGCCGAGAGTCGGGCGAATGAACCCGCAGTCGCCGATGGCGCCTTTCCGCCCGAGGAGTTCGACTTCCGTCGCTTCCGTGGCGAACGCCCCTTCGAGCTCGATCGTGACGCGCTCTTCGAAACCTACTGGGAGACCGGAAACCTCTTCGCCGAGGCCATCGCCGATATTCGCGAGCTGGTCTTAACCACCATTGAGAATGGTCAATCGGTCATCGGGGAGTTTGGTCAAGCCTACTGGTTGGACAAACGCCACGGCTTCGCCCCCAACGTCACCGCTTCGCACTCCTACACTCCGGAGTTTTTCCAATCGGCGGGCATCCCGGTTCAGCCGCTGCATACCTTTGGGGTCTGCAAGGCCTACGACACTAAGGTCGGCACCCATGACTTCCTCACGGAAATGCCTTTGGAAGACTCACTGGCGATCAAGCTGCGGAAGCTGGAGTTTGGCACCTCGACCGGACGCCAGCGGATGGTCGGCTGGTTTGACGCTGTTGAGAAGGGAACCGCCCTCCGCTATGGAGGATTCGACGACCTCGTCATCAACAAGCTCGACGCACTCACACGCGGCGATTCTTGGGAAGGAAAGTTGCGGATCTGCACTGGCTACCAAGCTCCCGACGGGACGGTCTACAACCGAGTCCCGCGCAACGAAGTCGTCCGCCGCGAATGCAAAGCGATCTACGAAGATTTCGATGGATGGGACGAGGACATCTGCGAAGCCCGCTCCTTCGACGCACTTCCGGCTGAAGCGCAACGCTACGTAGCCGCGATGACCTACTACACCTTGGCAAGTGCTTACGGCACGGAGCAATGGCCGGAAAAACTCCCGAACCTGCGCTACATCGGCGTCGGTCCCGATCCCGATGAAATCATCAAGGACATCCCGGAAACCGCCGCAATCATTGAGCTCTTCAAGAGCTGACTTCATCCACCAGATCCATGGGACCACTTCGACAGCCTCTCTTCCTCATACTGTCGATCGTTTTTGGAATCCTCCCGCTCTCCGCGAAAACCGGAGAGTGGGAGATTCTAGAAGGGGCCCGTCTGGACAAGAGTGCGTATTACGACGGCGACTCGTTCCACATCCGCCACAAGGGGAAGGATTATGTCTTCCGCCTTTTCTATGTAGATACCCCCGAAACCGATACCCGATACCCGGAACGGATTAAAGGACAGGCCAAGTACTTTTCCATCTCCGCGGACCAGACAATCGAGCTCGGCAAAGAGGCCGCTGAGTTTGCCAAAGATTTTCTCCGCGGGAGTTTTACCGTCTACACTGACTGGAGTGACGGCTGGGGCTATGGCACCCGCTATCGGGCGATCATTATGAAAGACGGCGAAGACCTCGGGGCAGCCCTGGTGAGCAACGGCCTCGCCCGCGCCTCGGGTTTCGTCCCCGACACTCCTTGGCCCGGCTACAAGAAATCTGTCTGGGATTACCGGAATTATCTCAACCGCCTCAAAGACGAA
Source organism: Puniceicoccus vermicola (assembly GCF_014230055.1). NCBI lineage: Bacteria > Pseudomonadati > Verrucomicrobiota > Opitutia > Puniceicoccales > Puniceicoccaceae > Puniceicoccus > Puniceicoccus vermicola. The sequence continues at coordinate 78,199 of NZ_JACHVA010000127.1, forward strand.
GCCGAGCGAAACGAAGTCGGTGGCTGGGCAATGTCCGGTCGTTCCAAGAAGGCCGAGGAAGAAGTCGCCGAAGTCACACCTGAAGAATCGGATGCCGATGGACTCATCGACTTGAATACCGCCACCCTCGAAGAACTCGACACCCTCCCCCGGATCGGCCCCGTCCTCGCCTCCCGCATTACGGAAGCCCGTCCCTTCTTCACCCTCAATGAGCTCGATCAAGTCATCGGTATCTCGACTAAAACCATCGACGGAATGAGGGCCTTTGCCACAGTCGTTCCGCCGCCGATCCAGCCTCACACAGCTCTCTATTTTCGGGAAAACGCCCGCTACCATGTCAATGCTCCTGTTCGCGTGAGCATCCTCTCCCTCACCCCCTTGGACGACTGGGCTCCCGAAGGCTTCTCCGTGGCCTCGGCCGATACCGCCTACGAAGGAATTCCAGGGGGAACAATGCGCCTCTTCGCCCCCTCCGAGAAAATGAAATTCGCTCTCGAGCGTTTTGCCTCCCTGAGCCAACCGCTCGAAGTCCGCGCCTGGCTCCGCGACTACGAAGGAGAAATCATCCTGGTGATCTACTGATGAGCGCGACTCTCTGGAAACACGATCGCACCTACCCGCGGCAAGGCGCCGGATTAGTCGGTGTCGATGAAGCCGGACGCGGTTGTCTGGCGGGTCCCGTTTTTGCCGCGGCGGTCTATCTCCCCGAATCAATTTTTTCGCGGCGCTGGTCTTCCTTCAAAGCTCCACGGATTGACGATTCGAAAAAGCTCAGCGAAGCAGAACGTAACACCGCCCTCCGCTTCCTCCAAAACCTCCGCGACCAAGAGAATGTCCGCATGGCGGTGGGCACCGCAGATGTCGAAGAAATCGATACCCATAACATTCTCGGAGCAACCACTCTCGCGATGGGTCGGGCCCTGAAAGGCCTGGGTCTGAGTCTCGCATCGGCGGAACTACCCCTATGGTCCGCCTCAGCGGATGAACCACCTCCACCCGTGCTCATTGACGGGCGTCCGGTGAAGCGCCTCCCCTACACCCACGAAGGCCTTGTGCAAGGGGATGGCAAATCTCTGACCATCGCCCTCGCCTCCGTTCTGGCAAAGGTAGAGCGAGACCGCTGGATGGTCGAGGCGCACCAGCAGTTTCCCGCCTATGGTTGGAGCCGCAACCGCGGCTACGGCACCGCCGAACATCGACGGGGAATTCAGGAAACGGGCCCCTGCCGCCTCCATCGCAAACTTTTCCTACGAAAGATTCTCTCTCACCCACGAGATGGGGTCTCCAGTTGACGCAAAATGCATTCTGCGTTTTTCTCCTTAATATGAGTGGACAACCCACGATCATCACCGTCGTCTGCACGGCGAATATTTGTCGAAGCCCGATGGCGGCAGGCCTCCTTCGGCATGCACTGGAGGGAGAGGTTAATCCGCCTCCTTTCTCGGTCGAATCGGCCGGAGTCGCGGCTCGTGACGGAGATGCCGCCTCGAAGAACTCTGTCCTTGCCATGAAAAAAGTCGGCATCGACCTCAAAAAACACCAGAGCCGAATGCTGACGCCCGAACGCATCGCCCGGTCGACCGCGATTTTCTGCATGACTTCCGATCACAAACGAATGATCGAGACCCTTTTCCCCCAGAAAGGTCCGTTCCTTCACCTTTTCCGCGAATTTGCGGATTCCGGCAGTCCGGAAGTTCCGGACCCCTATGGTGGATCCATCGACGAGTATATCCACTGTCGCGATAGCCTCCTCGACGCCATCCCGGGCCTTCTCCGCTACCTCTATCAAGAAGTCTTTCCCTCTCAGAAATCGTAAACCGCGTTGACACACGGTAGAACCGTCCCTTTCCAATTTTACACTTCCAATGAGCACCAGTCCTGAAACATCCGTAAAGCCAATCCAAGGCACCTCCCTCTCGAAACTGGATCCTGAGATCTTCCACATCCTCGTGGAGGAGAAAGATCGCCAACAGTGCCACATCGAGCTCATCGCCTCGGAGAATTTCACCCTCCCCGCCGTCATGGAAGCTGCTGGCAGCGTCCTGACGAATAAGTACGCCGAGGGATACCCCGGAAAGCGCTACTACGGGGGTTGCGGCATCGTCGACCAAGCGGAGACCTTTGCTATTGAGCGCGCCAAACAGCTTTTCGGAGCTGACCACGCCAACGTGCAGCCGCACTCCGGCAGCCAGGCCAACGCGGCGGTCTACCTCTCCTCCCTGGACGCGGGTGACCGTATTTTGACCATGAACCTTTCCGACGGTGGCCACCTGACCCACGGTCACCCAATGAACTTCAGCGGCAAGCTCTACGAAGTGGAAAACTACGGAGTGGATCCGGAGACCGGCCGCATCGACTACGATAAAGTCGAAGCCCGGGCCAAGGAATTCAAGCCGAAGATGATCACGGTCGGGGCCTCGGCCTACGCCCGCATCATTGACTTCGAGCGCATGGCCAAGATCGCCCACGACAACGGCGCTCTCCTCCTCGCGGACATTGCCCACATCGCTGGTCTTGTCGCCACAGGTGAGCATCCCTCCCCTGTCCCCTTTGCCGACTTCGTCACCACGACGACCCACAAAACACTCCGCGGTCCCCGCGGTGGACTGATCCTCTGCAAAGAAGAGTTTGCCAAGAAGATCGATTCGGCCGTCTTCCCGGGCACCCAAGGCGGACCGCTTATGCACATCATCGCCGCGAAGGCCGTTTGCTTCGGCGAAGCCCTCAAGGATGATTTCAAGAGCTACCAAGCCCAAGTGCGTCGCAACGCCAAAGCCTTGGCTGACACTCTGACTGAGAAAGGACACAAGCTCGTGAGCGGTGGCACTGACAATCACCTCTGCCTCTTGGACCTCCGCGGCACCGATCCGGAATTGACCGGAAAGAAGGCGCAGATCCGTCTCGACGAAGCCAACATCACCACCAACCGAAACACGGTTCCCGGTGAGACCCGCAGCCCCTTCCAGACCAGTGGACTCCGTCTCGGCGCACCCGCCGTGACCAGCCGGGGAATGGGCGAAGCCGAAATGGTTCAAATCGGGATCGCAATCGACAAGATCCTCCGCGCACCGGAAAGCGACGACGCCGTCCGCGAGGCCAAGGAAATCGCACTCGATCTCTGCGCGAAGTTCCCACTGCCTTACTGAAGCGCCTAGAGCGTTTCAGGGCTCGCGGTTGATAGAGTCATCGTAGTCGACCGATTTTACGAAGCGAGGGAGCATCACGCCGTCTAGGCGGATGACCTCCCGCCTTCGGGCATCCTTCGGCTTACACAGATCCTTCGCTCTTTGGCCACGCTTTACGGCGACCTCCAACCTGCCAAGGACCTGCCAAGGTAGCTTATCCCTGCCCGTAGTAGGCAGATTTTCCGTGCTTGCGGAGGAAATGCTTATCGAGAAGCGTTTGATCAATTCCAGGGCTATCCGCGGCGATGGAAAAGGTCTTGAGGGCCATGTCGGCGACGATCTCCAATGCCAACGCGTACTCCACTGCCTTGGAGGCCGAAACATTCCAGGCGAAGGGACCGTGTCCCCGAACCAGGACTGCCGGGATCTCCATCGGATCCATCTGGCCAAAGGTCTCGACGATCACATTGCCCGTTTCCCACTCATACTCACCGTTGATTTCCTCAGCGGTCATGGCCCGGGTCACCGGAACTGATCCGTAGAAATGATCGGCGTGGGTGGTGCCGAGACACGGGATGCTCCGCCCCGCTTGGGCAAAGGCAACGGCTGACCGGGAATGCGTATGCACGACCGATCGCATTCCCGACTCCGCAAACGCCAGAAAGAGTCGCCGATGGGTCGGGGTATCCGACGAAGGACGAAGCTCGCCCTCCACGATCTTTCCTTCGAGGTCCACGATGACCATTTGCTCAGGTCGCAACTCTCCGTAGTCGACGCCGCTCGGCTTAATGGCAAAAACGCTTTTGTCCGGGTCGAGAACACTGACATTCCCAAAGGTGAGGTCGACCAGGCCCGTCTTCGGTAAGGCCAAGTTGGCTTCGCAGCACTCTTCTCGTATCAATTGGTAGTTCATGAGTCCGCTCCTCAAAGCCCCCGAATGCCGTGATACACCTCACCCATTCGCAAGTCCTGCTTGAGACGGCGAATGTTTGTTTCCTCATCAATGGTCACACATTCGACGCCTGCCATTTCGGCAAGCGTTTCGATCTGGGACGAGGTCACATCGTAACTGAATGCCGTATGGTGCGCGCCTCCGGCCAGGATCCAGGCTTCTGCCGCTATTTCCAGACTCGGCTTGGCATCCCAGAGAACGCGGGCGACCGGTAACTTGGGCATCGGCTCAGGGATCTCGACGCTTTCGACTTCGTTTACGAGAAAACGGAACCGTCCTCCGAGGTCGACAAGGGAAGCGTTTATGGCCGAACCGGTCTTTCCATTGAAGACCAAGCGGACGGGATCCTCCTTGCCTCCGATCCCGAGAGGATGAACCTCACAACTGGGCTTCCCGTTGCTGATGCTTGGGCAAATCTCGAGCATATGAGAACCGAGGCAGCGCGAACCGGCAGGATCGAAGTGATAGGTGTAGTCTTCCATGAACGACGTACCCTTACCCTGATTTCCGGACATGGCTTTCAAGACCCGTACGAGAACGGCGTGTTTCCAATCGCCTTCTCCTGCAAACCCATAACCATCGGCCATCAAACGCTGGACCGGAAGGCCCGGCAACTGCGCCATGCCATGGAGATCTTCAAAGGTATCAGAAAAAGCTCCATACCCGCCTTCGGTGAGAAATCGACGCATCCCGATTTCGATTCGTGCAGCCTCCCGAAGAGAACTGTGTCTCTCCCCTCCTTTTCGAAGACCTTCCGTCAACGAATAGGTATCGGCGTATTCCTGACAAAGAGAATCAATATCCGCATCGGAAGATTCAGAGATCACGGCAACAAGGTCACCGATTCCATGGGTATTGACCTCAAACCCAAAGACCTGCTCAGCCTCGACCTTATCGCCATCGGTCACCGACACATAGCGCATATTGTCCCCAAACCGGACGACCTTCAGGTTGTTCATTTCGTGCCAGCCAGCAGCCACCCCAGCCCAGTCCCGGAGTCGGGATTGCACCTTGGGATCCTGCCAATGACCGACAATCACCTCCCGGGCAATGCGCATCCGCGTCATCATATGGCCGAACTCCCGACCGCCATGAGCGGACTGGTTCAGATTCATGAAATCCATATCAATCTCCGCCCATGGGATGGACTGATTGTATTGGGTATGAAGATGACAGATCGGCTTGGTTAGGATGGAGAGACCGTTGATCCACATCTTCGCTGGGGAGAACGTATGCATCCAAGTAATGACCCCAATGCAATCGCGATCATTAGACGCTTCGCTGCAGAGATTGCGAATCTCCTCAGAGGTAGTGACGATGGGCTTGAAAACGATTTCGACCGGCATCGCATTGACCGCATTCAGGCCCTTGGCGATCTCTTCTGCATGGGAAGAAACCTGCTGCAAGGTTTCAGGCCCATAAAGGTGCTGGCTGCCGGTAACAAACCAGATTTGTTTGGATTGGAGATTTTTCATTGGTTTCAGGGGTTCTTAAAAATGGAGGAAAAGAGAATCAGCTCCGGGCCGCTTCCTTGATCAGGAGTAACTGCTTCATCAACGAGCCGAGATCGACCTGATCTTTCACTCCGCCAAAAGCATCGTGAACCTCGCGGTAGAGCTCAAAAATCTGGTTATAGACGGCGTGGGATTCCGGGTTCGGCGTATAGACAACGTCCTTCAGGAAAGTCATAGCCTTCTGGGCCGAGGCAAAATCCGAGTGAACGCCAGCATTGACCGAAGCTCCCACTGCCGCCCCGAGGGCGCAAGTCTGCGAAGAACCGGACACCCGCATTTCCCTTCCGGTAACATCGGCGTAGATCTGCATCAGCATTGCGTTCTTCTCGGCGATCCCACCGGCACAGACAATCCGATCAATCGGCACGCCGTAATCGACAATCCTCTCGATGATCATCCGGGCACCGAACGCGGTCGCCTCAATCAAGGCGCGATAAATTTCAGCCTGAGTCGTATGCAACGTCTGCCCAACCAGAAGTCCTGTGAGGCGCTGGTCGACGAGAATGGTCCGGTTGCCATTGTTCCAGTCCAGTGCGAGCAAACCACTCGCCCCGGGGGCTTGATTGGCGACCTCTTCGGTCAGTCTTCGATGATCTTCTTCATTCCCTTCGCAGGCTTTTTCGACCCACCACTTGAACAAATCACCGACTGCACTCTGACCCGCTTCGATGCCATAAAACCCAGGGAGGATGGCGCCTTTGACAATTCCACAGATTCCGGGAATGTCCGGAACGTCCTTCTCCAGAGAGACGACCCCGCAGTCGCAGGTAGAAGTCCCGATGACCTTCACCAACGTACCTTCTTCGACGCCACACCCGATCGCACCGTAGTGCACGTCAAACTCACCGACTGCGATCTCAATCCCCTCGGGGAGGCCAAGCTTCGCCGCCCACTCCGGGCAGAGCTGTCCAGCAGAGTGAGAGACGTCCACCGCTCTCTCGTAGAGACGGTCCCGCGGGTCAGCTAGCGCTGGATCCAGCATGGCCAGAAACTCTTTATCGGGAAGACCGTCCCAATCTTCGGAATACAAGGCTTTGTGACCCGCCGCACAGACCCCGCGAACGATCTTCGACGGATCCGTAATACCGGCAAGGACAGACGGGATGTAGTCACAGAGTTCGACCCAGCTATGAGCAGCGTCTGACACTGCCGAATCAATGCGTCGGCAATGGAGGATCTTACTCCACCACCACTCCGAGGAATACGTGTTGCCGCACTTGGCGATGAACTCCGGACGATGCTCTGCCGCCAGCTCGGTAATCTCGGTCGCCTCGCGGTGGCTCGTGTGATCCTTCCAGAGCCAAGACTGCGCATTCAGGTTATCCTCCCACTGGTCAAGAGTCCCCAATGCTCGGTTTTTCGCATCCACCGGCAACGGGCTTGAGCCCGTGGTATCGACCCCAATCCCAGCCACTTGATCGGCCGAGAATCCATCGAACTTCTGCGCGTCTTCCAAGGCGTCACGAACCGACCTTTCCAAGCCATAAAGGTAATCCTTTGGGCTTTGGCGCGCGAGGTTTGGGTCCTGCTCATCGAGAAGGATGCCCTGATGGCCGCTCGGGTAATTGACAACCCCGGTTCCGATCTCTTCGCCGGTGAGGCAATTCACTACTACTGCTCGCACCGAATTGGTGCCGTAATCGATTCCGAGGGTGAATGGGGTCATGGTCAATATGCTCCACCTTTGCCCACTTCGGGTCAAAATTCTCTTCGCTTGACAGTAAAGCCAGTCTTGGAGAAAGTTTTCTCATGAAGCGGGTGACCATGATGGACATCGCACGAGAAGCGGGCGTTTCCAAGAACGCCGTTTCACTCGCCCTACGCAACGATCCCCAGATCCCCGAAAAGACGCGTCAGCGGATCCAGGCGATCGCTGATCGCCTCGACTATCGCAAAGACCCCGTTGTAGCGCAGCTCATGGCCCGTCTGCGAACGACCAGCGAGCCCGAGGGCAATAAAGCGACACTGGGATTGATCAATGCTAACGAGAAGGGTGATGCCTTTACGAATCACCCCACCATCCCCCGTTATGTCGAAGGCTGCCGTCGACGTGCCAGTCAGCTCGGTTACTCCCTCGACACCTTCTGGCTCTATGATCCCGAGATTAACGCGACCCGTCTTCAACGCATCCTTCGCGCGCGGGGCATTCGCGGCCTTCTCATCGTCGGGCTGATGAACCGCAATCGCCTCCCGGAAGAGTTCTCCGAAATCTGGGAGAGCTTCCCCTGCATTGTCACTGGCGTGCGCACCCGTAAACCCGCAATTTCCTTCGCATCAACCGACCATCACATCATCACCCTCCGGGCCTTTGAACACGCTTTGGAGCTCGGCTACCGTCGACCCGGGCTGGTTCTGGACCGAACCATTGACCTTCTCGTCGAAGGTCGATTCTCCGCAGGATATCGCACGGCCCAGGAACCCCTCCCGCGGAAAGAGCGACTCAACCCTCTGATCGAAGACCGCAAGGGTTCAGGAACGCTGAAAACTTTTGAAAAATGGCTGAAGAAGGAGCGACCCGACGTCATCTTCACTCTCTATAACGACGTCCGCGACCAACTCGAATCCCTCGGCTATAAGACTCCCGACGACATCGGTCTCATTCAGCTGGAATGGCGTCCTGACCGCCCCAACTGGGCCGGGATGAACCAGCACAATGACCTCGTTGGGGAAGCCGCCGTGGACATGATCATCAGCCTTCTGCACAGCGGGGAAAGCGGTCCACCGCCGTTTCCCCGAGCCACTCTGATTGGAGGATCTTGGGTCGATGGAATTACGGTCCGCCGTCAGGTCTCTGAAAGCGAATTGGGAACTGCCTCTTGAGAACTTCAGAATGACCTTTCGGGATCCGTGCTCTGCTCTCCTTTTGCGATGGGAGAGAGCTGGAAGCTCTCACTACTTTGCTTTTGGGGTTCTGGGTGGTTGATCTGCTCGGGTGGAGTACAGGCTGGCAGCCTGTGCTACTTTTTGGGGACCTTGACAAAGGTCGCATACACAGGCTGGCAGCCTGTGGTACTATTGAGAGACTTTCGCGAAGGTTTCGCGGAGGGACTGAGCGGAATTTCGCAAGCCCTGCATTTCTTTCGGCCAGAGGTCGAATTCCACGTGCGAGAGCACGCCTTCGCGTCCGAGCACGGTCGGAACACTGATTGAGACGTTTTTGAGGCCGTAAGCACCCTTCTGAACGCTCGAAACGGGGAGGATCTGTTGCTTGTCGAGAACGACCGAGTGGACGGTCTCGGCGATGGTGGCCCCGACGGCCCAGCCCGCTCCGCCTTTGCGGCGAATTACTTCGGCACCGCTACCTTTGGTGCGCTCAAAAATGGTTTTCTGAAAGTTCGGGTTGCACGCCTTCATCGAGGAGAGCAAATGACCAGCGACCGTGGCTGAGGACCAGATAGGCACCATCGAATCCCCGTGTTCGCCGAGAATCAGGGCTTTCACTTGCGTCGCTGGCAGTCCGAGGTCGGCAGACAAAAGAGAACGGAATCGGGCCGTGTCGAGCATGGTTCCGAGCCCGTACACTTGCTTCTCGGGAACATTCAACGCCTGCGCGGCCAACTGGGTCAGGATGTCGACCGGATTGGAAACAATGAAGAACTGTGCCGAATCCGAGTATCCAGCGGACTGGATGCTGGCAAGAATCTGCTGAAAGAGAGAAACGTTCCGGTTGATCAGATCGAGCCGGGACTCATCCGGCTTCCGGCGTAGGCCAGCAGTGATGACAAAGATGTCAGAATCTTTGGCCCGGTCGTAGTCGCCCGCGTAGATCCGTTGGTCGCCCAAGGTCGACGCACCGTGAAGAAGATCCAGTGCTTCCCCTTCGGCAAGATCAGTGTTCGCGTCCAGGATCTGAATCTCAGACACCAGCCCGGCGCACTGCAGCGCGAATGCTGCATTCGACCCGACTCGTCCGCCTCCTCCAATGATGGTAACCTTCATGATCTCTCCCTTATCGTTCTACTTTTTTTCGAGCGTCTGGAGAATTCTCTCCGAAATGACTTTAACGACCTGCTCGGCATCTTCATTGAGAACCGGGCCGCCGTCCGCTGAACCGGCACCGAGTTGGCAGGAGCAGGATTCCTTCTCAGGAGCTGCGTGAAAACCGGGGCGAAACTCGGTGTTATCGCAGAGTTCACACTCTTCCCAGTTTTCCCGGAAATCGCTCATCCCGAGCTGCTTGCGGATACCGATCAAATCCTTGGCCTGCTTACCGCTGATGGGCTTGAGCTCCTTACCGAGCATTGAGGCGAGGAGAATCGTCTGACAGTATGCATCAGTGTTCTCCATCTTCCAGTAGGCATCCTCGATGTCCTTGCCCCAAGTAATGACCCCATGGTTTTCCATGAGAACCGCTTGGTGGTCGACGGCAACTTCCCCAACGACCTTGGCATTCTCCGGTGAACCGGGGGTCTGGTAGGAAGCGGTTCCGATCGCACCGAGAAAAACTTCGGCTTCAGGAATCAAACAAGTGGGAGGAACGACCTTGGCCACGGCGTAAGCCGTTGCGTGCGGCGGGTGAGCGTGGCAGCAAGCCTTTGCCTGCGGCTGACGCTTCATAATCCCGATGTGCGTATTGACCTCACTGGTGCGCTTGTATTTCCCGGCGAGCTGGTCACCGTTCATATCGACGAGACAAATCTGTTCGGGGGTGAGGAAGCCCTTGCTGACCAGAGTCGGTGTGCAGAGGACCATATTGTCGCCAACACGGATGGTCAGGTTTCCGCCGTTTCCGTCGGTATAACCCTTTTCCCACATCCGGCGACCCATGTCGCAAATCTGCTTCTTTAGCTTTTCGACGGGAGCCGAGGTGAAGAAGGCCTGAATCTCTTGAGGAGTCTTCGGATCCTTTCCGGCGGTCCAATGATATTCGTAGTCAGGCACGATCGGCTCAGCAGGAACCGATGCGGCGGAGGCCGATGGCGTTGAGGCGGCCTTGCGCACTCCGCCCCCACGGGAAGCGGTGCGGAGGAAGTCACGGGCTCCCGGGGTCAAAATCTCTCCGGAGGATGCGATTTGGTCCGGGCAAGCGCCACTGGCAACCATCTCTTCTACGTCTTTTTGTGTAAGCAACTTTTTCATGCGTCCAATTACTAGTCTAAAATTTCTACTGAATCTAAAATACAGGCGTTGTAAGCATCGATTGGCACAGGACCATCGAACGGCTTAGTGGCTTCTCCCCCTTCGGTATATCCGATTAGATCGCCCTGGGTGGCCCCAAGATTATCGAAAACAACCGGGCTTGGCTGGCTCGAGATCATTTCCTTATCGCTCTCCAGAACCTCTTTGCGTCCCAGCGGTGAAACCAGAAGCCATCGCCCTACCGGCAGCTCGGGAATCCGGTCCGAGAGAACCACGCGTCCAATCACCCGGCCGACTTTCATCGAGCCTCCTCCTCTTCGGTCTCGTCGCAAATCCCCAGAATGGTATTCCGCAACGGAGTATTCGCCGACCCGGTTTTTACCGAGGCGGCTTCGCCGTCGGTGGTGACAAAGACACGCTGCCCGACTCCGGCCCCTTGCCAATCGGCAGCGAGAAAGACCTTCCCGTCTCCTTGCCCCGTATCGGTCAGCCCCTCGCACAGCGCCAAGCGCACGCCTTTCATCGAAGGATGCTTCACGGTGCTGTGGCCGAAGCCGATGACGCGGGCGTCGAGCATAGGTTAACCAACAACGTTCAGGGCGTCCACGAGGACGCAACGTCGGCGACGGGTAAAGGTTTGCGGGGTGGTGATGCCTTCGCCTGTGGTCGTGGCGATGGAGTAGCTCAGATATCCTTCTCCACCCAGCCCCAGGCCGGCGGTGCAAGGACCGTTCTTGACAAAAATCGAGCTATTCATGGCCTGCCCCATGCGTGTCATATGACCGACATGGCTGGTGTGAATCATGGCCGAGTGGTGATAACCGTGCTCGGATTGCACCGACAACTTAATCGCCTGGTCCATGTCCCGCACTCGCACGAGAGGAATCATCGGCATCATCTGTTCTTTCTGAACGAAGAGATGAGCCGCATCCGTTTCGGCAAAGAGCATGGGCGTTCCAGCTGCAACTCGGGCTCCACAATGCGAAGCAAGCATCTCGGGACTGGCTCCAACCAGTTTACGATTCAGGACTGGATGCGAGCATCCGCCGGCATCCTTGGAATTTGTGAAGGCTTCGTTTGTGAGCGTTTCGAGCTGTTTCGCATTCAATTGATGCCCGCCAGCCCGTTTGAAGGCGGCCACGAAATCGTCAAAAACCGGCTCAAGGATGAAGACCTGCTTCTCCCCGATGCAGAGAAGGTTGTTATCATAGGCACCCCCGGTAATGATGTCGGTGGCGGCCTTGTCGAGATCGGCGGAGACGTCGACGACGACGGGAGGATTTCCGGGGCCCGCACAGATGGCGCGTTTCCCGCTCTTCATGGCCGCAGCCACAACCCCCGGACCACCGGTCACGCAGATCAAGTCAATCCCGGAGGAAGCACAGAGCGCGTTAAAGGATTCCAGAGAAGGCTCCTCAATGATCGTCACCAAATTCTCGATACCCACTTCGCGCTCAATCTCGCGATTAAAAGCATCAACCGCCATAGCAGCACACTTGGCACCACCTGGATGGGCGTTGATCACCATCGCATTTCCAGCGGCGACCATATTGACGATATTGCCGGAAAGCGTCGGAATCGAGTGAGTGACCGGAGTGATGGTAGCGATGACCCCGAAAGGAGCATTCTCCTCCATCGAGATCCCCATATCGCCGCTCATGCCATACGGCTTCAACCATTCCACTCCAGGAACTTTGCTGAGGATCTGCAGCTTTTCGATCTTGTGATCCAGTCGACCGATTCCAGTCTCCTCGAGTTCGATCTTCCCCCACTCCTCAGCTTTGGCCGAGCACATGGCCTTAACGATCTCAATGACCTTGGCCCGGGCCGCAAAGCCCTTTTTGCGCAGGGACTCATACCCGCCTCGTGCTGCTTCCACCGCCGAATCGGCGTCGGGAAAAACTCCTTTACGATTGCCCGCCGTGGCTTTTTTGATCGCCGGCGTCGGCGTCGCTGGTTTGGAGGAGCCCGCAAGAGAGCGGCTGTTTCCGCCCATCTTGTTCAGCACCTCTGCGACGATTTCCTCAATTGCCCTCGAATCCATAATCTACTTCCGTTTACTTCTTTCCGCTGTCGTCCTCACTGCTGAGGAATACGTTTTCGCCCTCAATCTGAACCGAATCGACGATCCCAATGATCGAAGCGTCGATGGGGAGCGACTTGAGTCCCGCCCCTTGGCGAGCGGAACTTCCCTGGACAAACATGACCATCTCACCGGTGCCGGCGCCAATCGGATCCACTGCCACGAGGGTGTTGGATCCAGGCTTCAGCCGCGAGGGAGTCTCCGCATCAGCCAGCATAGGCCTCAGCAGCAACAACCGTCGGCCGCGCAGGTCTTCCTCTTTCTTCGAGGCGACAACCTGCCCGATTACCCGTGCAAGATACATGTGGGTGCCTTAGCTGGATTTGCGAGCGCCGCCAGTCTTCGCCGCTGAAGGAATGATCTTCACGGTTTCAGCTTGGGGACGGGCAATCACGTGGGCACTGACGACTTCGCCGATTTGGTTAGCGGCTTCGGCACCAGCGTCGAGAGCAGCCTTCACAGCTGCGACATCGCCGACCACAGTGGTGGAAACGAGTCCGCTGCCAACGCCCTTCATGGGGCCGGCGAGCTCAACGTCCGCAGCTTTCAGCATTGCGTCCGTGCCGTAGATCAAGGGAACAAGGCCCTTGGTTTCGAGGAGTCCGATAGATGGTTGTGACATGATATTTTCTTTGTTTGGAAGTTTTGAAGATTTGAAGTTTAGGCGTTTAGACGTTGGGAGGTTGGGACGTTGGGAGGTTGGGACGTTGGGAGGTTTTTGGGTTACTGGTTGTTTTCGATAAAGCGGCGGGTTTCGCGGGCCACAACCCACTCTTCGTTCGCTGGGATGACCCAGACCTCCGTCTTGGAGTTGTCGGCAGAGATCTTTCGTTCACCTCGTTCGCCGGATTCATTTTTGATCGGGTCGAGAACGATGCCGAGATCTTCGAGCCCAGTGAGAACCTCAGCGCGCAGGGCAGCGTCATTCTCACCAATACCCGCCGTAAAGACGATGCGTTCGGCACCGCCGAGGGTGAAGAAGTAGGTCCCGACCCAGTCCCGGACCGAGCCGGCAAGAAACTCACGAGCCAGTTGCGCTCGGTCATTCCCCTGCTCTGCCGCTTCCCGAATGTCGCGGATGTCATTGCTGACGCCGCTGAGTCCGAGAAGTCCGGATTCTTTCGTGAGGACGCGCTCGATCTCTTCCATCGAGAGCCCCAGTCGCTTGGTCGCGAGAGGGATGGCCATCGAATCCAGATCGCCCACCCGGTTATTCTGAGGCAGCCCACTCTGTGGACTCATCCCCATGCTACTGCCTTGAGCGATCCCATCGCGCATGGCCGTCACGGAACTGCTGCCACCAAGGTGACAGGAGATGACCCGAAAGTTTCGGGCTCCTTTTTCCGAAGGCCCGTTCACGTAGAGCGAACGAATGGAATCGGCCAGATCATCATAACCTGCCAACTCCGCCGAGCGCTCCGCGATGAACTTGTGGCTCGCACCGTGAAAACCGTATCGCTTCACGCCCGCTTCCGCCCATTCCTCAGGAACAGCATATCGGCGGCGCCGGGCGGGCATCCACTGATAAAAAGCCGTTTCGAAGAGAGCCACGAGAGTCGCGTTCGGCAGCTTCTGCTGAAATCCGCGGATTCCCGCAGCATACGGAGGGTTATGAGCCGGTGCCAGATCGCTGTTGTCCTCAAGCGCCTTGAGGCAGACGTCGTCAGCCGCAATGCAGCCAGTGACCTCTCCCCCGAGAACGGTTTTGAACCCGACCCCCTGAATATCGTCGGCGGATTGGATCACTCCATCCGCTTTCAATTTTTCGAGAGAATCAGCGATCACTTCAGCGTGATCGGTAACCCGTTCGTAGCCGTCCCGAGCCAGAAGCTCGGGAGCCTCCCCCTTCATTGAGAAGAGAGAATACTTGAACGACGTCGAGCCGAGGTTGGCGACGAATACCAGCATGGGGGCAGAACCGTTAAGAGACGAAAATCGACGTCCCGATCAGGAAGGCAGGAAGCTGCCCATCTTGCCAAGATCTTCGTGCGGACGCGCGATGACTTCGACGGAGACGACTTCTCCAATGGTTTTGGCTGCTTCCGCAGCGGCTTCGATACCGGCTTTCACCGAGGCGACATCGCCTTCGAAGATAGCTGTGACCATTCCACTCCCGACGGATTCCCATCCAGTCATGGATACGTCCGCTGCCTTGAGGGCGGCGTCGCATCCGGAGAAGAGCGCCACGAAGCCCTTCGTTTCGATCATTCCAATTGCTTTGTTTGCCATTATATTATCTCCAGGGATTAGATTCCGTAGGACTTCAAAAGTTCCGGATGTGGACGTGCGATGATGTTGGCGCCCACGAGTTCACCGGCTTTGGCCGCAGCTTCCGCTCCGACGTCTACCGCTGCTTTTACGCTGCCGACATCACCCTTTACGATGATGGTGAGAAAGCCGCCCCCGGTCGGGACTTGCTTGACCAGTTGGATACCCGCAGCCTTCGCCATGGCGTCGATTGATTCGACGCTTCCGACGAAACCCTTGGTTTCGATCATTCCGAGTGCTTCATTCATGATATTTCGTTAACGATTATTGAAAGAGTTCACAGTAGGTGGAGGGATTGAGCCCACACCCGTTCGATTCATCTGTGTCCATGTGGACTTCCAGTTTGAAGGAGGGGTCGATTCGGACCAACACCTTCTCAAAAACGGTCTGACAAGGACCGTGCACACGCAGCTTCATCATCTCCTCATGCTTCACTCCGTAGAATTTCGCATCGGTGGGCGACATGTGTACGTGAATACCGGCGCGAATGACTCCCTGAGGCATTTCGAAGAAGCCTTTGGGCCCCATCAGCATGCAACCGGGAGTGCCTTCGATTTTTCCGGATAGGCGAACGGGGATATCAAATCCCAAGGCCCGCGCGTCCGTGAAAGCCAACTCAACTTGATTGAGCGTCCGGCAAGGACCGAGAATCCGAAGGTTGGAGATCACTTTGCTGCGGGGACCGATCAGAGTGACCGTTTCCTTCGCCGCATACTGACCTTCTTGGTAGAGCCATTTCATCGGCGTCAACTGATGCCCCGGTCCAAAGAGAGCCTCGACGGCCTCTTGGGTCAGGTGGCAATGACGTGCACTCGAATTGACCACGAGGGGATTCGGTGCCTCTACGCTCTTCGGAAGCGGGAGTCCCATACGCTCATACACCGCACGCCGAACAATGTGCTCGATTTGGTGTCGATTCGGGGCTTCAGGGGAATTCAATGTTGCCATCTGAAACGAGATTTCTGTTTTTCCGTGGGATTTTGCAAGGTTATTCGAAGAATTTCCCAAATATTTATTTCAAAACCCAAATTTTCCCACATTCAGTCAAACTAAATCCCCAAATCCACGAAATGGATGCCTGCCTCCGTTCTCGCATGCCTTTCCAGGCATGAGCTTGTCGAATGCAGTCGTGCGATTCCCACATCACTCCAATCTCCACATCTCGGCGACGCCATTCCCTCCTCGAAATGCGGAAACCAGAAACCCGCCACCACCGAATGACTAAAGTCAATCGGCAACTTTTCGTTCTCGCATGACTTTCCAAGCATGGCTTGTCGAATGCAGTCGTGCGATTCCCGTATCACCGCAATCTCCACATCTCGGCGACGCCATTCCCTCCTCGAAATGCGGAAACCAGAAACCCGCCTCCACCGAATGACTAAAGTCAATCGGCAACTTTTCGTTCTCGCATGACTTTAGTCGTGCGATTCCCGCACCGCTCCAAACTCAAGCTCTCCGCGGCGCCTCTGCCGTCCCGAAAGGCGGAAACTAGAAACCGCCCCGCCGAAAGGGTCAGAGTCAATCGGAGACTTTTGTATCCGAAGCCACCACGACCGAACGCACCCATTGGCGAAACGGCTTCAGTTGGGTTTCGGTCGCCTCAGAATCGGTGATCCAAGTATCAATCCGATCCAAGTCGGCGAAGAAGTATGTCGATTTGAGACCGATTTTGGTCGAATCGGCCAGAAACACCGCCCTCTCAACAAAACGGAGGGCAAACGCCTTGAGATCCGCTTGGTCCTCATCGCTCTCACTGATCCCGCGCTTCAGATCGATGCCGTTGCCCGAGAAAAAGGCCGTCTTGATGCGATATCGGGTCAGAGACTGGCTGGCCATGGCTCCACCGTAGCAATCGTTCAATGAATCGAACTTCCCTCCCGTACCAATGACTTCGACCCCTTCTCTCCCTTTGAGCGCGTCAATCACACCGTGGGAGTTCGTCAACACGGTTAGATCCAGCGAGGGGATGATTTTCGCAAACTCCAGTGCAGTGGAGCTCCCGTCCAGATAGATCACGTCACGTGGCTGCAAAAACTGTTCTGCCGCTCGGGCGATCTGTTGTTTGAGAGGCAGATTCCTGACCTCCCGCTCGCGGATACCGACACTCCTCCCCGGATGGGATGTCGAAATCGCCCCTCCATGCGTACGAACGACACGTCCCTCCCCATGTAAATACTCCAAATCGCGGCGGATGGTCTCATCCGTCACCGAAAATCGAGTAGCCAGATCAACGGTACGCACCGCTCCACTTTGATCTAACAATTCGAGGATCTGTTCGTGGCGTTGACGCGGAAGCATGGCCTAAAAAAGACCGACCAAAGCAAAGGCGGGCAATCGTAAAAGGAGCTTGGGCGGGGATTTATCAGGGATCCGCTAATCCAACTCGAATGTATAACGGGTGGGACCGTGATAGAATTTTCCGGTTGAAAGATCACCGTCATCGAGAATCTCATCCACGCGGACCATTACCGCTTCATCCGTTTTCTCACCGTAGAGGCTCACTCCGGCCACTGCCCCGGCAGCATTTCGGTCCCAATCCCAAAAATCACCTGAGGGAGACTCTTGGTCAAAGCCTGGCAACCTCCCCTCCATCTCGGGAGGAATATGGCCGTGATTGTTGTCCGCTGGCCAGACGCCATTTTCTACATAATAAATCTCAAACGCATCCCGGTAGAGCCGATAGTCATTGGCAATCCGAGACGCATAGGAACTCGCCCGAACTCTCAAGAACGCAGGGATCGCTAGAGAGGCCAGCAGTCCGATAATGATCACTACAATCATTATCTCTACTAGAGTAAATCCGCCTCTTCGCGGCTTTTGAAATCGGGCACCTTCCATAGCCACCCGCCGATGCAAAACAAATTTTTAACATTTGTCCAACATCAAGTTATATCATGGAACGCTGCGAAAAGAAACCCTAATTCAGAGCAGTCGTTCTGCGAACTTTCTAAGACTCCAGTCCAAACCGAGAGCGGAACTCGAAAAGATCCAGACGACGATCCAACCGCGGGGTGACACTACCGGCCGCCCTCGAGCGGTAGAGATCTCCGATATCAAGATCGGTAACCAGTAGCATTTCCACATTACTATCCGCTTGGGCCTGAATGCCATCTCGTGCGAACTCGAAATCAGACGGAGAAAATACCGCCGCTTGTCCGTAGTGAATATCCATGGCCGGAACGGAGGGAAGATTTCCGATAATACCACTCGTCACCACGTAGACCTGATTCTCGATGGCGCGGGCCTGACTACAATACCGGACCCGCAGATACGCTTGGCGATCGTCCGTGCAATAAGGCACTATCAGCACTTCCGCACCCTGGTCTGCGAGATAGCGAGCCGCTTCGGGGAACTCTGAATCGTAGCAAATGAGAATCCCGACCTTGGCCTTGTTCGTCTGAAACACTTGAAGGGTCGATCCCCCACTGATTCCCCAATACCGCTTTTCAGCCGGAGTAATGTGAATCTTGGGCTGCAAATCGTACGTGCCATCCGGGTAGATGATCGGACTCATGTTGTAGAGCACCCCGTCCCTCTCCATCGGATGACTTCCGGCGACAATGTGGAGACCGTAGTCTTTCGCCAGAGACACCATCAGATCCATGAAAGGCTTCTCCATCTCGGCCAACTTTCGGATCCCCTCCAAAGAAGGCAGACGTCGCATGCCTTTCTGAGAGAGAAGCTGGACAGAGAAAAATTCGGGAAAGACAACCATGTCCGACCGATAGTCCGCGGCCGTCTCGACAAAATACTCCACCTGGGCGGCAAAATCCTCAAAGGTCTCGACCGATCGCACCTGATACTGAACGCAAGACACACGCATCTTGGTTCCCTCTCCATCGACTGGCTTAAAATCGGGGTTCAGCCACTCGATCAGTGTCGCCGCATTGCACGAACCGGGATCGTCCATGTAGTTCCGCAAAATTCCGCGAACCACAAAACCCTCCCGCATCTGAAACGAGAGAACGGGATCCTTGCGATCTCCCTCCTCGACCTCGCGAACGTATTCTTCCGGCGTCAACTTGTCCGAGAATTTCGAATAGCCCGACAAACGCCCGCCCCCGAGAATCCGACGGAGGTTTAGCTTTTGGCAAAGATCGCGCCGGGACTGATACAGAAATCCTCCAATTCCCTTTCCCTGATGGTCGGGATGAACAAAAACCTCGGCACCGTAGAGAGTGTCTCCTTGTGGGTTATGGTTATGGAAATAACCGGCATCGGTGATCCCCGCATAGGTATGCTGCCGATAGGGATTCGACCCCATCTCGACGATCAACGATGCGACCGCACCGACGATCTTACCGTTAATCTCCGCGAGAATCTGCCCATCCGGAAATACCGTTTGGTGCACCTTCAATTGCTCCTCGGACCACATAAATCCGGCGGCGGCAAACCCAGGATAGACCTGGCAGCAAACCTTGATCAGTTCGCTAATGTCGCGCAGCTCGGCATTGCGCACGACCAAAAGACCGTCGGGAGTTTCATGGCGTTGGAGAATCATGCCGTCAAGCAATCACGAGTGCACACTTTTGTCCACTACTGCAGAAGGCTAATTCGATAAATTTTTTCGCTTAACGCGCCCACACCCTAAGGTCCTTCTCACTGAGAATCCGAGTCCCCGATCTTTCCCAAATGCTTCGCGAATCTCCGCATGACCCAGAGATGGATCTTGGCCTGCGTAAGCGAGTAGATCCGCCATGGCAGACTCGGCTCAAATCCGTGAATCGCAGCCACCAGAAATCCTTCCTCGGGAAAAATGCGAAATTCGAGGCGTCCGGGAGGATCGGGCGAGCGAGAAAGGACGCCCCCGGTAATGTAGAAGGCCCGGCGCCGAGTCCCGTTGTTCGAGTATGGAGTCAGCTCCAACCGCAAAAGGCGCATCTTAGGCCATCGCCAATCAAAGTAGATCTGGCCCTCATTCCCTTGAGAAACGGTCAACATCCCCCAAAAGCGTTTTGTCAGCCACTCTCCATACTCCTTGGCGACCTGCTCCGCCGACCAACCCTCGGGAAGCGGCATTCTCTGGACCGAGCGCACCTGCTTGGCTTTTTTGATCTTCGGCCGATCGGAACGCTGCACGTCCTTCCGCGGATTCGGTCGCGGCCGCCCCTCCTCATCGACCGAACGCCGCAAAGATTCCTCAAACGGAACGGCCCCATCCTTGATCTGATCGAGCAGTGGATTCGGCTTTGCCTGCAAATCATGCGCCAGACTCTCGAGAAGCGGGCCGACCAAAGCCGTCGGCACCCCTCCGAACAAAGCCACCCAATGGCGCGAGAGCCCGAAAGCATTTAAGGGAAAGTCGAGGAAACGCACCTTCTTACCCAGAAGCCGACCCGTTTCCAAAATCAATTGTCGATAAGTCATTGGCTCATGACCTCCGAGATCGTAAGTCCCCTCGCCAAACTGCTCCTCCGACAAGCCAAGATCGACAGCCCGAACCACGTCGAGAATGTCAATCGAATGGGTCTTCGAGCGAACCCATTGCGGGAGGATCATCATTGGCAGACGTTGAACCAATCGAATTAACATCGTAAATGAAGAACCTCCCGGGCCAAAAACCAGTCCGGCGCGGAGAGCCACCACCGGCACCGTTCGACTCCGCAACGCTTTCTCCACCTCGAGCCGACTCTTCAAATGTGGGGAAATCGACTCTTTCCCCTCCGGCAAAAGCCCACCGAGATAGACCACCCGCTTCACGCCCGCCGCTTCCGCCGCCCGGATAAAATTATCCGCCAGCAACAAATCAAGATCGGCGAAATTCGCCTGCACCAACCGCGAGGAAGGGCTCATCGAGTGGACCAAATAGACCGCGTAGTCACAGCCTTCCAAGGCCTCAGTCACCTTGGGCAAGCTGTAGAGGTCACAATGCTTCCACTCCGTCCCGGACTCATCGGTTTCCCGTCCAGCCACCGTAGGGCTCCGCGTCAGACCTCTAAAGCGGAAATGATCCTGCAATTCCGAACGAACAAACGTTCCGACAAACCCACTGGCACCGGCAATGGCGACTAAGGGGCGTGAAGCATTTTGATTTTCATCGGCCACAAGTCACTATTCCGCGAAACAAGAAAACAATCAACCGAGCGACCACATTCCTCCTACGGGAAAAGAAAACCTCCGTTCTCGTATGACTTTCTCGGCATGAGCTTGTCGCATGCAGCCGTGCGATTCCTGCACCGCTCCAAACTCCACATCTCCGCTACGCTGTTCCCTCCTCGAAGTGCGGAAACCAAAAAACCGCGTCCACCGAATGACTAAAGTCAGTCGGCAACCTCCCCGTTCTCGCATGACTTTAGTCGTGCGATTCCTGCACAATCCCAAAACCGAACAGCTCCGCGACGCCGCAACCTCCTCCCACCACGAACGCCGAAGACCGCTTCTCCCGAATGACTAAAGTCAATCGGCAACAAAGTTCTCGTATCTTCCTAAAAATCCCGCTCGCGACTATCGATGATGATCGTCACCGGACCGTCATTCACCAGGTCCACCTTCATCTCAGCCCCAAAGACGCCGGTGGGCACCTTTAAACCAGTCAATCTTTCCATCTCCCGGGCAAAACCCTCGTAAAGAGGAATCGCCAAATCTGGACCTGCTGCCCGATTGTACGAAGGGCGTGATCCTTTTTTCATCGTCCCGAAAAGAGTAAACTGGCTGACCACCAGCACCTCGCCCTCTACGTCGACCAAGCTCCGATTCATTCGCCCCTGCTCATCGTCAAAGATTCTCAGCTTGGCCAGCCGTCCCGCGAGCCAATCCCGATCCTCTTCCGTATCCTCCCGGAATACTCCAAGAAGAACGAGGAGCCCCTCCCCGATCGAACCGACGATTTCCTTCTCTACCTCCACCGACGCCCGGGAGACTCGCTGCACCACTGCTCTCATAGAACCCATCGAAACAGCATCCCTTGCCCTGTCGAGAACCGTTCGCCTTAAATCTCAAATTCGGGATGACAACGTCCTCGTTTCGCACTAGGTTTCTTCTCCAGTGGAAACCGTCCGACTCGACAAATGGCTCTGGGCCGTTCGATTGTTCAAGACTCGCTCACAGGCGACCGAGGCTTGCCGCAAGTCCAAGGTCCGAATCAATGGGGCCCCGACGAAACCGTCATCCCAGGTCCGCGTGGGTGACCGGGTCGAGACCTCGCTGCGCGACATCACTCGCACCTACCTCGTTCAAAAGCTCACCGACAAGCGAGTCGGGGCCAGCGTCCTTCCCGAACTGATCGTCGACGAAACTCCCGAAGAGGAACATGCCCGCGCCAAAGAACGTCGGGAGAACGCCCGTTTGCAGATTCCCCGCGGCTTGGGACGTCCGACCAAGAAGAACCGCCGGGATCTGGAGAAGTTTTTCGGCCGTCCGCAAATTTAGGAACCCACCCACCGTCATCCGCCTCACGGCGGAATGCTACGAATATTTTCGGGTAACGGGATACGAGCAGTCCGTCTCCTATGGTTTGCCGGAACGCGGAGTGCATTCCTCAACAAAGGAGCGGTCTCAAAGGAACGAGGTCTCCGGACCGTTCAGCTCGGGAACTCTCCGGAAATTGTCACAAACTTGCCACGTAAATTCTATTGACGGAATATTCCACAAAGTGAATATAAAGGACCAATCTGAAACCAACCATTATTCAACCACAACGATTTCCGTGAGCACTATCTCAGCACCTGATTGCCCTCCCTGCCGTAAAAAGCTCGGATTCCTCGACCGCTTTCTCACCCTTTGGATTTTTCTGGCCATGGCGGCCGGAGTGGCGATTGGCTCTCTCTGGGGAGGTGCCGATGAGTTCCTCAATCGATTCCAAGTTGGCACGACCAATGTCCCGATCGCCCTCGGACTCATCCTCATGATGTATCCTCCCCTGGCCAAGGTCCGCTATGAGGAAATGCCCCGAGTCTTCCGGAACGTAAAGGTGCTGCTTCTCTCGCTCATTCAGAACTGGGTCATTGGGCCGGTCCTGATGTTCGCCCTCGCGATTCTCTTCCTGCACGGCCATCCGGAATACATGACCGGAGTCATTCTCATCGGTCTAGCGCGCTGCATCGCCATGGTCATCGTCTGGAACGAACTCGCTGAAGGAGACTCCGAATACGCCGCCGGTCTGGTCGCTTTCAACAGCGTATTTCAGATCCTTTTCTTCAGCGTCTACGCCTGGATCTTCATGACCTGGCTCCCCGAAGTCTTCGGTCTCGAAGGCAGTGTCGTCGCCATCACCATGGGCGAGGTCGCCAAAAGCGTCCTCGTCTACCTCGGCATTCCTTTCTTCGGAGGCATGCTCACCCGCTTTATCGGGGTGAAACTCAAAGGCCGTGACTGGTATGAGCAAACGTTCATCCCCAAGATTAGCCCCCTCACTCTCATCGCCCTGCTCTTCACCATCGTCCTGATGTTTAGCTTCCAGGGTAGCGAGATCCTGAAGCTTCCCTTCGATGTCCTTCTGATCGCCATCCCACTGACGATCTACTTTGCCATCATGTTTGTCGTCAGTTTCCTTATGGGCAAATGGGTCGGTGCCGACTACCGCCAGAGTGTGACCCTGAGTTTCACGGCCGCCAGCAATAATTTCGAGTTAGCCATCGCAGTCGCCGTCGCCGTCTTCGGCATCGGTTCCGGCGCCGCCTTCGCCGCCGTCATTGGACCCCTAGTTGAGGTCCCGGTCATGATCGCCCTCGTCTCCGTGGCCTTCTGGTTCCGCCGGAAGCTCTTTCAAAGGCAAGAAGTCGCGGGGGAATAGTGGAGCGGAATGGCGATAGCCATTTCGAAGAATTTCCGACGCCCTAAAAACCCACCGTAGAAACGGCTCTCGCCGTTCCTCTCCACGAGGAGAGATTGCATTTCCGACATTCCGGAGCAGAAGCGCGAGAGCGATTTCGAGTAGATGCCCGAGAAGATTGGATTCATCGGAGGGGCCCGTAGAAACGGCTCTCGCCGTTCCTCTCCATGAGGAGAGATCGCATTTCCGGAATTCCGGAGCGGAAGCGCGAGAGCGATTTCGAGTAGATGCCCGAGAAGATTGGATTCATCGGAGGGGCCCGTAGAAATGGCTCTCGCCGTTCCTCTCCTTGGGGAGAGATCGCATTTCCGACATTCCGGAGCGGAAGCGCGAGAGCGATTTCGAATAGGTGTCCGAGAAGATTGGATTTAGCGGAGGGTCCGTAGAAACGGCTCTCGCCGTTTCTCTCCACGGGGAGAGATCGTCTTTCCGACATTCCGGAGCGGAAGCGCGAAAGCGATTTCGAGTAGATGTCCGAGAATATCGGATTTAGCGGAGGTTCCGTAGAAACGGCTCTCGCCGTTCCTCTCCATGGGGAGAGACCGTCTTACCGACATTCCGGAGCGGAATGACGATAGCCATTTCGAAAAGCAACGGCATCGCAATCCCGTTCGCCCGAGATCGACTAACCACCGCTCGGCAAACTCACCTCGCCACGGGCAAAAACGTCCAAGGTCGTCTCCGAGAGAAAGCGATTCATCTGCTCATTTAGCTGGACGAGTTGATCGTGGAGAGGACAAGGGTCGCCGTTTCCACACCAATCGGGACCAAAAGGGCACATCAACATATCACCGCCCTTTTCAAAGAGGGAAACAATCGCCAAAAGCGAAATCTCCGATGGTGGCTTCCGCAACCAATAGCCTCCTCCGGGCCCCGGCACACTGGAGACCAAATTCGCTTGCGAAAGAACCACCAGAATCTTCGCAACCAGCTGCTTCGGCAAATTGCGCTTCAAGGCAATGTCCTGCGAACTCAATCGCCCCTCGACCGGATAGACCTCCGCGAGATGACTCATCGCCGAAATGGCGTTCTGGGATGTTTTTCCGTATTTGAACATGATCGGGTCCCTTCGGACTCCACCTCCTACCTAGTGCGAGAAAGCTTCCCCCGTCAATTAAAGAATAAAAGGTATTTAATTATTGAATTTCCATCCTCGGGAGAATACATCGGTATTTTCATCATTCACACGCACCGAAACCTGAGAGCACTCAACCGAGATATGATTTCCCAAGCACCCGACCAAATTCACGGCCATGCCGTCCTTGAGATGATGGCCCAGTCCGATCACACCTACACCCGCACGAGCCTGATCGCAGAGATCAAGGAGAACTTCGGCGACGATGCCCGCTTCGTTATTTGCTCTGGCGGAAACATGACCGCCGAGGTTTTAGTCGATACCCTGGCCGCCAAAGGCAAATTTGTTGGCACGGAGGAAGCCTTCCAGTTCGATACGGGGACAATGTGCAACCATTGATGCCCCAGCGGAGGGAGTAAAGGTCTCCTCTTTTCAACCTCTCCCCCGGATGTTGTCTTCATTTCCATCCCGCAACCGTCAACCGGTGGAAGAAACGGCTTCCCCGAAACGCTACTGGAAACTCGTGGCCGC
Organism: Puniceicoccus vermicola; assembly: GCF_014230055.1. Classification (NCBI taxonomy): domain Bacteria; kingdom Pseudomonadati; phylum Verrucomicrobiota; class Opitutia; order Puniceicoccales; family Puniceicoccaceae; genus Puniceicoccus; species Puniceicoccus vermicola. The sequence continues at coordinate 103,596 of NZ_JACHVA010000127.1, forward strand.
TGGGGAACCTTACCGGCTGCTCTTTCCCGTAGGAACCCTCGTTGGCATACTCGGAGTCTCTCTCTGGCCCGCCTATGTCTGGGGCCAGATAGACTTTTACCCGGGGACGATTCATTCCCGGATCATGATCCAGGGATTCCTCACATGCTTTATCATCGGCTTCCTCGGCACGGCCTTTCCCCGTCTTCTCGGCGTCCGACGGTTTCAGTTGGAGGAAACCCTGAGTTGGACCACCGCTCTCGTTGCCGGAAGTCTATGCCATATTTTCGGGAGCTTAACCTGGGGAGATTTCCTTTTCACCCTATCCCTTCTTCTGTTGCTGGGAAGTCTCTTCGTTCGTTTTCGGAAGCGCCAGGACACACCTCCACCCGGATTCATCCTCGTCCTCCTTGGCCTGAGCTGCGCCTGGGTTGGCGGCATTCTCCTCCTCTTCGAACCCATTACCCCGGAAACCATTTCTCAGTCTTGGTTCGTATTCGCAAAACTCGCACTCAACCAAGGCTATCTCCTCCTCCCGGTTATGGGCATCGGCGCTTTCCTGATCCCCCGTTTTTTCGGGCTCCCCAATCGTCAGAATTTCCCCGAATCCCTCGCGCTTCCGAAGGGATGGATTCCCCGAGCCGCGTTTGCCCTCTTTTGCGGGATCCTGGTCATCGCCAGTTTTCTCCTCGAGACCCTTCACTACGACCGCAGCGGGTTCGGCCTTAGAGCCTTTGCCGTATTCCTCTATTTCGCTCGCGAACTTCCCCTGCATCGCGCTCAACTGAGACAAGGGGCTCTCGCGCTGGCGATGCGCCTTTCCCTTCTTTCCATCCCTCTCGGCTATCTCCTCATGGCGATCTGGCCTCAATGGCAAGGAGCACTCATCCATGTGGTCTTCATCTCCGGCTTCAGCCTCCTCACCTTTACGGTCGCCAGCCGGGTGGTCCTCGGGCATGGCGGAAGCTCCCATCTCTTCAAAGCCAAACTCGTTTCCATTTATGGGGTCACGGGACTTCTTGTCCTCGCCATGCTCACCCGGGTCAGCGCCGATTGGATGCCACACATCCGCAACTCGCACCTAGGCTACGCCGCTCTGGCATGGATCGTCGGCACCGTAATCTGGCTCATGCGGTTCTCCCCTCTCCTTCGTCGCGAAGACAAAGAGGAATAAAAGAAACTGGACTCTTCAGACCCTTCCTAGCACCGAAGTTTCAAATTTTCTTCATCGACTCCCTCTAAAGATCCTCCCAACCTACGTTTTTCCCATCGAACGACCATCGCCCGGATGGCGGAATCGGTAGACGCTGCGGACTTAAAATCCGTTTCCCGTAAGGGAGTGAGGGTTCAAGCCCCTCTCCGGGCACCACCACCACCCTTCGGCTGGCTTCGCCCTCTGACGTAGTGGGATTGCTTCAGCGCCCCACCCCTGCCTCTCCGATGTTGCTGTTTGCCGGAGGCGGAATGACATTGTGACTATCGTCTGGTTCTCACTATTCTTCAGACTTTAGAAAACTGCCCAAAGTCGCCCCGAGAGAGCCCTTCAAAAGACAAGTCTTCGTCCAGGTCCGGCCAGTGTAGCCCAAAGGGTGAAATCTCAATATGATTCAGTTGCTCAGGAGTTCCCTGCTTCAGGCGGGGGTTCTTTTCTACCGGGAACTTAATTTCGACACCAGATTCCATGTAGACGAAGATGTATCCGTCCGAATAAGAGGCCTGTATTTGACTGTTAGCTAAGGTGTTCATTCCACTTTTCTATTATGAGGGTCTTATTCGCTTCCGCAAGTTCTTGTGCCTTGGAAAGTTCCTTCACCTTCAGCCCATGCGATTCTCTCAATTCTATCTGATCGTTGACGTTGAAAACAGCTTCTCCTCCAGAATACCGGACATGAACGTGGATCGGCTCGTGGTCATTGCTGTAAAAGAAGAATTTGAAGCCATCCTGTTCGAAAATTAAAGGCATATTTTCAGCGTGGCCAGTCGACCAAATTCTTCAATTTCATTTTTTACTGTTGAGAACGTGGAGAGCACGCACCCGAGCCAAGGAAATCAATCACAAGGCGGGCGGTTAATCTCGGATTGTATACCCGTCTGGTTCGAACCGGTGTGGGAAACGATCTCACGCGAAGCCGCTGAGCTGCGAGGCAGACGGAAAAGGCATTCTCTCACAGGGCCCACTGAGCTCACAAAGATTTGCCTTCTCTCTGTGCCGCTGGCCTGCCCGCCGTAGCCTTGCGCGAAGGCTGGGTGCCTCTGTGAGATTCAATTCTCTTCGTCCTTCTTTCGCTTTCCATTCAATCTTTTCTCGAACGTCGAAGTCCTCTCACACCTGCCGGGGGCGAGGCTCCGACTGCGGATTAAAGGATGAATGATCATGGCGGATTGAACTCGCGGCGGGACACGTGTTGAGAACGACGCCTTGCTCGGCGTTGATATTGGTCTAGCTGTATGCGCGCGAAAAGGTCGGAAGTGGAGATCGATCAGTAGGTAGGTGAAGCACATTTGCTAAGGCCTGATCCATGATCGAAATGTCTGAGATGAAACGCCCGGAGATCTCATAGGCTTCCTGAATTGGAAGGGGCACAATGTTGTTATGGATGGACACCCCGAGGTCATTCTCTACGGAAATAGCTGCGGCAACCTTACCAGACCGATCCTCGCCCAACTCATGGACGAGACAGTTCCGGACAACGACGGCCTTAGGAATGATCGCTAGATCGGGAACATTGAGGAACTCGTGTGCTAGAACGCGGAAGGGTTCTTCACTACCCCGGAAGATCGCCGAAATAGCTGGCCCTAAATCGGTTGCATCTTTGACCGCGTGAATGCGCTTCTTTGACAATTTTAGGGTTCCCTTCCAGGTGTCAATGCGTGACATATCCGCCGTCAGGGCTGTCTGGAACACTCTCCGCAAATACCAGTGGTAGGTATCAACGCATGAACACAATACGGACTCGGCAACAAACTTCTCAAGAGCCGAAGTATACGGCGCGTTCTGATCAGATCCATCCTCTCCCGTGTAGGATATCCGATCATCCACATTCTCGCCCGGCGCCAAGTTGGGCTCTATAAGCGCTCGCAATCTAGATAGTCGGCCCTTAAAAAGCAGGCAACAGGTAGGATGATAGGACTCTGAGTCGATTTCTTGGAATCAAAGGTCTGGCCATCGGTATCTGTAGACTTTGCACAAGCCTCCAAATGAGGACAAAAAGAACCCACTTGCGTAAGTTCCATGCCGCCGCCGCGAGCATTACGTTCTGGCTGGCTCCGAGGGCACCTTTGAGGAAGCATCGAGCCATGCGGAAGTCACTTTTAAGATGCCCGATAACCGGCTCAATCGCCGATCTTCTCCCTCTTCGTTTTCTTTCTTTGGCTTTTTCGTAAGAAGTAAGACTTTTGGGTATTGGCTTAGGAAGCTCAATCTTCGTATCGACGACTTGCGCTCGTCCACGGTATCCCTTGTCGACCAGGCAGTTTTCCGGCCATTTTCCGGTAATCCCTCTCACCTGAAGCAACGCAGGTTCGAGCGTGTCCCCGTCGTAAAGATTCTCTTCAAAACTTTTGGCTCCCACGATCACTCCGCTCTTGGCTGTTATCACCACCGAGGCCTTCTTTCCAAACTCATATTTCTTGTGCGCTTTGCCTTTGGCTATGCACAAAACCTCGGGATCGTGGAGGCTGTAAATCTTGCCCTTATCCGTGCGGCCCTGCTTGAGAACCTTTTCAAAAAGCTCCAGATCCTCCCGGTAGATGGTCAAATAACCCGAAGATGCTTTCCTTCTAAACTCCCGAATCAAGCTCCCTCCCACCGTCTTGAGCCGTTTTTCAGCCTTACGCCGGTTCTTCTTCGTGCGATTCGAACGGGTCCGCAATGTGGCCAGAAGCTTCGGCACCGTGCGCACATAGGAACGCTTCCATTTTACCCCGGCTTCTTCGCCCATCGACCACATCTTTTCGATGATCTTGCGACGCATTTTTGTATCCGTTGGATAAGTCACGTTCGCTTCCTGGACCGTCGTGTCTGCCACCACTTCCTCTTCTTTCTCAATGGCATCACGGTGCAAGTTCACGCTCGCCTCGAAGATCTTTTCCACTCCTTTCTCCCCTATGCGGTGACGAAAGTGAACCAGCTCGCTCGGCGTGCACGGTTGCTCCCAGCGAAAGAACTCTTCTCCGCAAAAATACTGCATGTAGCACTCACGCCTCCATGCCTCGCAGACTCGCTCATCCGATAGGTTCTCCAACTGCTTAAGCAAGAGTAGACCCACCATTAATCGAATCGGTTTCGAGGGCCGACCCTCAGTCGAATAAAAAACCTCAAATTCAGCATCGAAAAAATCCCAGGGGATCACATGCGAAAGCTTGAAAAGATCTTGCCGCGGATCACACATCAGATCCAGACGCTGCAGAAATAAATCATTCGATGGCTCTTTTATCTTTTTCGACTTCATTTGAGTTTTGCCCAGTTTTTTGCGCTTTTCAGCAGTATTCTGGGCAAAATCCAGCACCAAAACAATCATAAAGCGCTAATAATTCGAATACTTATGAGTTTTTAAGGGGCGACTAGATAACGCCTCTTCCTTCCTCTTGAGGTGAGCCTCATGTAGCCGACTATTGAATGCGCGATTGTCGGAAGGAATGAAAAACGACAAGGTATTGACGCTCGATAGGCGACTAAGCGCTGCACGTCCGAACTCTGTCAATGGAACTGGCACCTTGTGGTAGTGGGCTTCTTTTCTTGGCGAAAGTGGAGACCAGACAACCAGCCCGGAAGGCTCAGTCGTCAGGTTGATCTTTAGGATTTTCGGGCAAGTTTACTGGGTTGTCTGTGTCGTTTGGTTTTGGATTCTTTTTTGGGGGTCCCGTTCAGTATTCCGCCAATCAGGATGAGCGAGGCTGGTAGGATGGCGATCCTATAACGTTCATTCAGATCTAGAGACAATGCTCTCATTTCTGATTCAACCGCTTCCCTTTCAATATTTTCTCCTTCCTTTAGTTGTTGGGTGTGCCAAATCCATGCGGTGTGGTGGTAAGAGGACAATCCAACCGCAAGACAGCCAGCAAAGCCGATGAACATTAAGCTGTAGGCGAGGATTCTCATTTTATCTTCAGAACGTATAGACCAGACAACCAGCCTGCGAGGCTCAGTCCTCCTTGTGATTTTTAGGATTTCCGGGCGAGTTCACTGGGTTGTCTGTGTCGTTTTGTTCGACCCAACGAGGATCTTTTCCCCGGAAAAAGAAAAAGAGAAAAACGGCTAACCCTGTGAATATCGCAATACAGATTTTCGAGTTGGGCGAGAGTGAACCTACCGAATCCTCGAGCAGATCGGCTCCCCAAAAGGCTTCCGAGAAAAATATTACAGCCCAAAGAATAGTAGAAAAGATTGCTACAAGAACTGCCGGTCGCGAGGGCGAGTATCGAGTAATCGGAACCAGACAATCTATAAATCCACTACGCTCGCCGATAGACTGCTCAGGGATGAATAGATCTTGAATATCAAGACCTTCTGCTTCTTTTCTCAACTTCTTTTCCCAGTTCTCAATCCACCATTTTGAACCCACGGTGCTAACCATCCAAGCTGCCGATGACACGAGACCAAAAGATGCCACCACGAAAGCATACCCAGCTCCTTGAGATTTAAGTGCACCGTAGGCAACTAATGATGCACCTACAAAAAGCCAATAGTGGGACGATCTTCTCCAAAACAGGTCGATTTCGCTATTTCGACAATCCAGGGCGATCCTAAATCTCCTCTCAGTATTTTCGTTCTGTTTCATTTTTTGTCGAACGTAAAGCGTGATCACGTAGTGGAGGCGGAGCCGTAACGGAGTTGATCACCGCGACTGGATAGATCTTTTGTCGCGTAGGCCAAAGCCTCTTGGAGTTCGTCGTCCCATGCCTCAGTTCCGTCCTCGACTCCAGATTCTATTCTTTCTTTTGCAATCGGCATAAGTGCTTCAACTGCAATCTTCTGCCTTAGAAACGTAGAAATCTCCTCATTTGTTAATTCTTTCAGTTCTTTTTTCCAAGCATTTCGGCAACGCTTGATCAGGCTGCTTTCAAAATCTGGATCTACCCAAGCCCCTTCGATTGATTCAACTGTAATTCCATTTTTCATTTATCTATCAGTGCTATATCTCAAACTCAGTTTGAGATATCCCGGGATGGGTGGTGATTCGGGTCGGGATGATTCTCACGGGTTTCGAAAGAGGTTGGATCCTTGTAATCATCTGATTTCAAGGTAGATATAAGATTCCGTCTTTAGCGGAGCAAAGCGAGAGTCTGCCCCGAAAGCAATAATGATTTCTCGGAAAATGCACAACCCGATGAGGAATCTTCTGAACGAGTTTGGGATATGCCGGAAAATTCAAACGGCTCAATGCGGTGGTAGCGTTCGGTAAATAAACGATATTCAGAAACATGAAGGTCTTTGCTTAAAAAAAGGGGAATAAAGAAAAGGCCGCTGTGTGTGTGATTTTAAACGCGACTTTACTCATCTGGTGGACTCCTCTCACAATGCAGATATGGAAAGCAGCACAGTAAAATCTAGACTGATTGACGGAATGAAGCATAGATCCAGCCGCAGCTATCTACTTCTTTCGCGCTCCCCGCTTCAGTCGCGATAGTGCTTATTGTTCGTAAAACCGGAGAATGATCACATTTCTAACAGTTTTATACCTAGCGCTAGGCATTACTGTTTTGTTCGTGCTTGCACCCAGATACTTTCGCATTCGGAACATCGATACTTTCGGCAGTGAAGACTCCCGCTGGCTGCTTTTCACTTCACTGGAAGGTATCGTCCTTGCGCTCCTTACTGCGAGCTTCTGGCCGATACTGGCACCGCTTTGGCTGTGGACTGAAACAAAAGCGAAAAATGAAAAATTAAAGTTTGCCCAACTGGAATCAGATAGGATTCCAGACGAAAGTGAATTCGCGAAGATGACTTTTGACGAAAAACTCGAAGCCTTAAAAAAGGAAGCGAGGTCTGCAAATTCGAACAAGACGGCAAAAGACAGCCGAGTGAACTCGCCCGAAAATTCTAAAAATAAATCGGACGATCGAGCCACATAGACTGGTTGCCGAATCTCTACTTTAGGCTCATCAAATCGCCAAGCCATGTTCCCCCCGGCCACATAGATCTTCGAGTTCGCAACATTAAAGACGTTCACCCGTTTTATTCCGAAGGACCAATTGGGAGCCTGCTCGAAGTCTATTACTTGTCAGAAATAAAAAGAGAAAGCATCCACCTGCGATATGAGAGCTTCGCGTTCTCTGTGCTCTTCGTGGTGATAAAAGAACTTTGGAGTCTGCCTCTCAAATCGCAGCCGCCTAAAAATGCGGCGAATCGTCTGAGAGGCATCTGGGGCGGAATGAATTCCGCGCTCCTATAATCAACCGTTTCTAGCGCGCTACCCTATCGACCCGCCCCAAACCTCGGCGAGAGAACGATACCGCGTCGTTCGAGCAACGAGCCCTCGGCCAGATACAGTTCCACTTGAGCAATGCGGTATTGGACGATTGCACGGACTCGCTCGATCTCGGCTTCCAGCAGATCACGCTGCACTTGGGAGAGCTGCAAGGAGGTTCCAATCCCCACCTCGAGGCGCTCTTTCTCCGCTTCGACCGATTGCCGCTGCAACTCCACGGTCGCGGCCGTGGCCCCGATTTGACGGCGGGTGCGCTCCAGTTCATTCGCGGCGAGGAGAACATCGGTGCGAATCACTCGTCTTAGGTTCCGGATGGACTGCAACGCTTGATCGCGGGTGGCCCGTGCTGCCAGTTGCTCTCCCCTACCGGCTCGGTTCCCGAGGGGATAGCTGAACTCGCCACCGATGGACCAATCGTAAGTATCGCCATCCAAGTTCCGGAAGGAATCGCTGAAACTGGAGGCGTATCCGGTTTTGCCGAGCGAGAGAAAGAAATCCAATCGGGGAAGAAGACCGTTTCGAGAAACGATGGTTTCCAATCGAGCTTGGTCCAATCTCAATTCGGCTTCCCGCAAATCCGGACGGCTCTCCAGCGCGAGTTGAATGCGCTCATCAATGTTCTCAAGCGGAGGGGGTTCCTCCAACTGCGGTTCCGAGGTGGGAAGGACGTCTCCCCCCTGAAGAACAAATCCATCGGGTAGGATCATGCGGGCAAGTCGAAGGCGACTCTCTTCCAACGCGCTTTGCGCATCAATCAAATCCCGTCGGCGCAGGGCCACCTCCGCCCTCACGGCAGCGGCATCGTTCTCCGGAAGAGCTCCAAGCTCAATCCGCTGCTCGATTTCATCCCGTTGCAGCTCGGCCACGGCAAAGGATTGTTCGAAAATCGCAATCTCCCGCCGAGCAAGAACCCATCGCCAGTAGGCAATCTCGACATCGGCAATCAATGCTTCTCCGTATCCCCAAAGTTCATACTGGCTGATCAGAGAATCCCACTCGGCCAGCTGAATCGAGGCCAGGTTCACCACCGGACCGAAACCTTTCAACAGGGACTGAGTTACCGTCAGCCCGAGCCGTGCTTCGTTCTGTTCCGGGGTGCGATTGGAGACCGACTGCTCCTGCACGGCGGCAAGCTCAAGATCCGTTCCCGTCGGAAGACGTTGCCGGATACCGACTTCGGCGGCACGTGAACTGCCATCCACGGAAAATTCTTCCTCCGTCGAGCGCGAGGCTTCAATGAGGTTCTCTTCCTGATATTCGAAGAGCGCATACAACTCCGGATCAAAGACTCCGCGCTCGATCTGGACAAAGGCCCCGGCAATGACGGGATTGAGAGTCTGCACCCGCAGCTCCGGATTGTTCTGGAGGGCAAGAAAAACCGCTTCCTCCACTGATACCTCGTAAACCTCTTCTCCGTCCCGAACGACCTTCGTCGGCAGGTTCTCCGGCGCGATCCACTCCTCGGTCTCGACCGGTTTCTCCCGATCGGTCTCTTTGGCCAATTTCTCGGAGTAATCCGGCTCAAAGACCGACCACTCGTCGACCGAAGCACACCCACTCAAAAAGAAGATTCCCGCAAAAACCAGCGCGGCGTTTCCCATAAACTTGCGCGAACTCATGCAGACTTTCCTCCCCGGTGAAAAAGCGAATAGACAGCGGGAACGAGGAAAAGGGTGATGACCGTCGAGCCGACGAGTCCGCCTACGACGGCCCGAGCTAGCGGCGCTTGAGCATCGGCCCCCTCCCCGATTCCCAAAGCCAACGGAAAAAGTCCGAGGACCGTTGTGCAAGTGGTCATCAAGATCGGTCGAAGCCGTCGTCGTCCGGCTTCGAGGACCGCCGCATTGATCGGCATGCCCTCGTTTTGCAATTGCCCGGCTTGGTCGACCAGAAGGATGGCATTATTGACAACGATCCCACCCAGCATGATGCAGCCGATTCCGGATTGAAGGTTGAGGGTGGTCCCAGTCAAAAAGAGAGTCAGAAGGACGCCGATCGCGGCCATCGGCACCGAGAACATAACCACCAGGGGATTGATGAAGGATTCATACTGACAGGCCAAAACCATGTAAACGAGCAAGACGGCCAACATCAGGGCGATCACCAACTCGCGAAACGATTCTTGCTGCTCTTCGAAACTACCCGCGACATTCAGATCGAACCCATTGGGCAAGGGAATCGTAGCGAGACGCTCTTCGACCTCAGCCGCGACCGACCCTAGATCCTTGCCCGCAACGTTCAAGCTGACCCGGGCGATGCGTTGTTGATCTTTCCGAGTGATTTCCTGTGGACCGCGGTTCGAGGTCGTGTCCACCACACTGCGAAGGGCCACTTCGTCACCATCCGGCGTGGCAAGGGTAAGGTCCAAAACTTCCTCGATGCTGCGATGCTCAGCGTCCTCGAGTTGAACAAAAATCCGAAAGGAGTTGCCCTCCCTACGGAACTCACCGGCATCCGACCCGGCAATGGCGGTACGAATCAGGCTGGTCACATCTTCGATGCTCAGACCGAGGTCCGCGACCCTCTCCCGGTCGATGTAGATTTCCTGTTGAGGAATCCCCTCGGTGATGCTTCGGGTGACGTCGGTGATTCCCTCAACTCCCTCTACCGCGTCTTCGACAGCTCTCCCCAAGGCCGCTAAAACTTGAAAGTCGAAACCGCGAATCTCCACGGTCAGTCCTTCATCGCCACCGAGCAGGCGGTCGAGCAGGAACTGTCCCTGCGGAGCCCGGGTACGGATTTCCATACCGGGGATCTGCCCCTCCAACCGCTGTCGCAAATCTTCCGCGATCTCGACATTCGACCGATCCCTTTCGCTCGCGGGAGTCAGCGAAATTCGGATACTCCCTTCGCCTTCACTGACGCTGACCACCGAGGAAACCTTCTCCGGAACCGCCCCGAAAACGATCTCCTCCATCTTCCGAGTCTGTTGATCGACCAGCTCCAGCCGAGTGCCCACCTCCATCTCACCCGTTACTCGCACCTCCCCCTCATCGCTTGAGGGGAGAAACTCCGTGCCGAGAAAAGGTGCCAGAAATAGCGAGGCGCCGAGGAGGAGCAGTGATACCACCAGCACCCCCCAGCGATGACGCAAGACACCGCCAAGGCAACCTTTGTAGTGACTCTCCAGCCACCCCAATCCTTTTTCCGAAGCCGAGACCATCCGCGCGACCCATCCCTTCCGCCGCTCGGCTTCTTCCACGCGACTGCGGAGGAACCGGGAGGAAAGCATCGGCACCAGACTCAGGGAAACGAGCAAAGAACAGACGAGAGCAAAGACGATGACCGAAGCAAGGTCCCGAAAAAGAACCCCTGAAACTCCTTGGACAAAAACGACCGGGAGAAAGATGACCAGAGTCGTGATCGTGCTCGCGACGATCGCCGTGGCCACTTCCATCGTCCCCTCTGCCGCCGCCACATGCCGGGTCTCCCCCTCCTCCTCGCGTCGGCGGAAGATGTTCTCCAGGACCACGATCGAACTATCGACCATCATCCCCACCCCGAGGGCCAGCCCTCCTAGAGTCATCAAGTTGATCGTAAACCCGAGAAAATAGATCAGGGTAAAGGTCGCGAGAATGGAGATGGGGATCGCGAGCGAAATGATGATCGTACTCCGGAAGTTTCGAAGGAAAAAGAGAAGAACGAGGATCGCCAATCCTCCCCCGTAGAGAACGGATCGCCCCACATTCTCGATCGAACGCTGAATGAAGTTCCCCTGATTGATGACCGGGATGATTTTGATCTGCGGGAAGGATTCGTTGAGTTCGTCAATCTCATCAAGGATTTGGCGGGCGACTTCCACCGTGTTTGCCCCGGCCTTTTTCCGGATGGCAATCCGGATACCCCGCTCCCCGTTAATCCGAATGTTTCGCGTGAGTTTGCTGAAGGTGTCGCTCACTTCCGCGATCTGCCCGATCCGGACGAAACTCCCGTCGGGCGTGCCGATCACGGTTTGCCGGATTTCTTCCAAATCCTTAAACTCGGCCGGAGCCCTCAAGGTCACTTCATAGCGCCCTTCCTCGATCTTTCCGGCCGGGAGATCGAGGTTTGCCCGCTCAATGGCATCGAGAACCGCGTTTAGAGAAATCCCCTGGGCCCGGAGTCTGTCCGGATCGACTTCGACTCGGATCTCGCGATCAAACCCTCCCCAGAGGTCGGCCTGAGCGACGCCGGGAATTCGGGTAAATCGATACCGCAGCTGGTCCTCCACCAGTTGCGTCAATTCCACCGGATCGAGACGACTGGAGATCCCGATCAAGACAACCGGAAAGGAGTCGATATCGAATTTGTTCACCCGGGGTCGGACGATGTCGTCCGGCAACTCGCTGACCTCATCCTCCAAGGTCGCCTGCAAATCGAGGGCCGCCTGATCGACGTCGGTCCCCCACTCGAAGGTCACCGTCACCCGACTCTGCCCTTCGCTGGAAGTCGAAGTGATTTCTTCAACCCCTGGCGTCGTCGCCACGATTTCCTCCACGATCTGAGTCACCGTTCGCTCCATCACCTCCGGGCTCGCGCCTTCGAAACTGGTTCTGACACTGACCGTCGGCAACTCGATGCTCGGCAGGAGATCGATCTTCAGCTGCCGGAAGGAAACCAGCCCCAACACCACCACGATGAGGCAAGCCATCGTGGTAAAGACCGGACGATTGACGCTAAAGCGGGGAAGACTCATCGGGAAACGCCAACCGCCTCCAGGTCCGTAACCCGCACCCGCGAGCCGTCATTCACCAGTTGTTGTCCCAGGGTCACCACCTCACCCGAGATGTCATCGGCAATGATCTCGACACGATCTCCCTCGCGGATGCCGATCTCCACTGGCTGCCAATAAACCGTTTCGCGGTCGTTCCCGAGCCGGAACACGCCATTCTCATCGTTGCGCCGGACAATCGCCAGGTCTGGGACGATTGTCGCATCCTCCCGCACGCCGAGAACGAGTGATGCCCGGACAAACATCCCAGGCTTCAGGCGTCCATCCGGATTCGCGACTTCGAACTCCACTCGAGCCTGACGCGACTCTTCGGAAAAAACCGGAGCGATCCGAGAGACCTTCCCCATAAACGACTCACCGGTGAAGGCATCTGTGCGAAGGGTCACTGAGTCTCCACGTTTGATGCTTGGATAGTCGCGCTCGGTCACTCGAACGACGCCCAGCAACGGATCCAGATCGACTACCCGAAACATCGATTCACCCGAGGACACGGCATCCCCCTCGTCGACCATGCGCTCGGCCACGACCCGATCTCCCTCGCCACCGGTCCACTCCGCCCGAACGCGGGTTTCCCCCAGATCGATCTGCGCGGCCTCCAGCTGCGCTTCCGCTCGAGCGATCTGCGCCTCGGCCACGGCAAGCCCAGCCTCTGCCGAAAGGCGCTCGGCCCGCGTCGTGTCGACCTGCGCATCCGAAGAAATCCCTCGATCCCGCAACTGACTCGCGCGCTCGCTTTCCTTCCCAGCAATCTCCATCCGCGCTTCGGCTTCCCGAAGATTCGCTTTCGCCACCATCAAATCGGCCTCCGCCTGACGAACGGATTGCACCAGATCCCCATCGTCGAGAAGAGCGACCACATCACCCTTCTTCACCGTATCGGAGACCCGCACCTTCAATTCCTTCACTTGGCCGGCAATTCGAGGGGCCGCATAAAAATCTGCTGAAGGCCAGAGACTTCCACTCAACTCGCGCCTCAGCTCGATCCGGCCGATTTCGATCTCGGCCACTTCAACCGGTGCCGGAGGTCGCTCCTTGCCCGTCGAGTCCGCATCCGCCCCACACCCAAGTGCTAGCAAGAGGAAAGAAAGAGACCCTAGGAATGTTCCGGAGAGAAAGGATAGCTGACGGGCAAAGCTCATGAGATTGTTTGATGCAAACCGAACCGCTCTCGAAAATCAACCATCACCACTCGATATCGTGAAAAGGGGGGCAACGAAAGACACGGAGCACAGAGCAACTGAAGTCATTTTACGAGATCATCACAAAGAGATTCAGCGGACCGCACGCTTTCATGTCCACAGAAACTTGGACGCCCGGAAGGTCGCGTTCTCGGTATATTCCAGGGCCTAGGCTCGTGGGCAAAAGCGCTACGCTCCCCGAGACCGGAGGAAATGGGATCATCAACTCCCGAAATTCCCTTTGCTTGTCGCTACATCCGGCGTAAGCAGAAGAGATCAGTGGCTTTCAAATACCCGACCGAATTATCGAGCAAGGCACGATCCTACTCTTCTTCCCTTCACCCTTGCGCCCGCAAGGCCTCGAGGGTCGGTGTCTTTCCAGCCGACTTCCATTTCTCCGGCGTGCCGGAGAAGAGGAGATGCCCTCCCGCCTCGCCACCTTCTGGACCGAGTTCGACCACCCAATCGGCCATCCGGATGAGATCGAGGTCGTGCTCGATGATGAGAATGGTATTCCCGGCATCCCGCAAACGGTAGAGCACATCGATCAAGCGGCCGATGTCGTCCCAATGAAGTCCCGTCGTCGGCTCGTCCAACAGATAGAGCGTGCGCCCCTGCTCACGCCGACTGAGCTCGGTGGCGAGCTTGAGCCGCTGCGCCTCCCCACCGGAAAGGGTTGTCGCGGATTGACCGAGACGCAGATATCCAAGACCCACTTCACGGAGCAGGTCTAGCTTTGCCAGGACCGCGGGATTCTTGCTCAAGGCATCCCTCGCTTCTTCGATGGTCAGGTCGAGAACCTCGGCAATGTTGAGCCCGCGGTAGCGGACTTCGAGAGTTTCCCGGTTGTAACGCCTTCCCTGACAGCTGGGACACTCGACGTAGACATCGCTCATGAACTGCATGTCGAGCCGGATCACTCCGTCGCCCTTGCAGCGTTCGCAGCGACCACCCGAAACGTTGAAGCTAAAACGTCCCGGAGCGTATCCCCGCACCTTGGCGAGCGGCGTCTTGGCGAACATCGAACGAAGGATGGAAAAGACCCCGGCGAAGGTGGCCGGATTGGAACGTGGGCTCCGACCGATGGCGGATTGGTCAACTTCGACCACGGTATCAAAATGTTCGAGACCGCGGATCCCTCCGTGAGCGCCGGGGACGGATTTCGCGCGGTTTAGTTTTCGAGCGGCCGCCGCCGCTAGGATGTCGTGCACCAAGGAGCTTTTTCCCGAACCCGAAACTCCGCAGACCACACTGAGACAGCCCACGGGAAAACTGACGTCGAACCCATCAAGATTGTGCTCCACCGCTTTCAACACTTCCAGTGCATCTTTTCCGGGACTGCGCACCTTGCGGCGATCGAGCAGACTCTCTTTCCCCGAAAGGTAGGCCCCGGTGCGACTTGCGGGGGATCCGGCGATATCCCCAGGCTGACCGGCGTAGACTAAGTTGCCCCCCAATGAACCGGCTCCCGGCCCCATCTCGACGAGGTGATCGGCAGCGCGGATCATGGCTTCCTCATGCTCGACGACGACCACGGTGTTCCCCCGATCCCGCAGGCGGTGCAGGTTCTGGATGAGGCGGCGGATGTCGATCGGGTGCAGGCCGATGCTTGGCTCATCGAGAACGTAGATCACGCCGACGAGTCCCATGCCGAGCTGAGTGGCCAACCGAGCCCGCTGTGCCTCCCCACCGCTGAGCGATTGAAAGGAGCGGTCCAGCGTCAGGTATCCGAGCCCCACTTCCTCCAGGAAACGAAGTCGGTGAGCCAACCCTTCCACGGCTTCATCAACCAATTTCCCCGCGGAAGCACGAAACGGCCCCTCCGCCTGTTTCAACGCGGTATCTACCGGCATCGCCAGGAACTCCGGATAGGAAACGCCTTCCACCCGAATGCTGCGTGGGTAGGCACCGAGCCGCGCGCCCTCACAAGCGGGACAAGGCAAGCGGCGCTGGTAGGCGATCAAACGGGCCCGTAGACCATCGCTGGTCGAGGTCGTAAAGGAATCTTCCAGATCCGGAATCACTCCGGGGAATGGCATCGACTTCGGCTTGCGGTTGCCGGGGCCGAGCTTGAAGAGAAACTCTTGATCCCCTGAACCGTGGATAATCAATTGCTGCACCGATTCATCCAAGTCCTGCCAAGGCACGGTCGGGTCAAAGGGGAGCTGTTCCGCGAGTTGCCGCAAGAGCGCGTTGCGGCGGATGATCATTCGCTTCGACCCGATCCGCCAAGGCTTCAACGCCCCCTTTTTCACGGAGACGGAGGGATCGGGAACCAATAGATTTTCATCGAACCGAAGGATCTCACCGATTCCACCGCACTCCGGACAGGCGCCGTCAGGATTATTCCAGGAAAACAGCCGTGAGGAGGGTGCGGGATAGACCTCTCCACAGATCTCACAGGAATGGGCCTGGCTGAGGAGAACCTCGCGCATCGGAGCCTCCTTCGATTCCTGCACGAGGATGATGGCCCGATCCCCTCCTTCGCCGAAAGCCAGTTCCAGGGAATCGGCGATCCGCCCCCGCTGGTCCGGGCGCAGCACCACTCGGTCGATGAGAAGGTCGAGCTGCTGCAGCTTACGGCCCCGGTCGACAATATCTGCATCATCGAGGCTGGCGATGCGTCCATCGATGCGGACGCGTGTGTAGCCTTTATGCCGGAGGCTTTCCAGCTCCTCGCGAATGGCCGACGGTTTCGCCTCCATGCGGGGAGCAAGGATCTGGATCCGGCTTCCCTCCGGCTCCTCGAAAATCCGGGCGAGACAGTCGTCAATCGAGCGGCGGCTGACGCGCCCCCCATCCTTCGGGCAAAAGGGCTGACCAGCCACCGACCAGAGAACCCGGGCGAAATCGGCAACTTCGGAGATCGAGGCGACGGTACTCCGGGGATTCGTCCCCTGCCCCGTCAGTTGCTCAATGGCGATGACCGGCGAAAGGCCTTCGATGAAATCTACCTCAGGGCGATCCACCTGGTCGAGGAGCTGACGCGCTTTGGGCGAAAGACTCTCCATGTACTTCCGGTAGCCCTCGGCATAAAGAGTGTCGAAAGCCAGGGAAGATTTGCCCGATCCACTGACTCCTGTGACCACCGTCATCCGGTTGCGAGGAATCTCAACATCGAGATTCCGTAGATTGTGCTGGCGTGCACCCCGGATGCGAATGGACTCGTTGGCAGACATAGATTAGCAACGAACTAACGCCAGGAGACGGAAGACGGCAACCCTTCTGGTCATTGAGAAAGGGGAATTCGAGCTAGAGCCGTGAAGAAAAATGTAGATCCACCCCAAACTTTACCGTGGAGCTTCAGCAATTACCCGTCGGCAAAAATCATTCTCGTAAAACGCAACGTTCCACCCTTAGATCAGCAAAATGAAAGAACGGCCCATTCTCTACATCAAAGCTGGTTGCCCTTGGTGCCAGGAAGCCCAAACGTTTTTCAATCAGCATGGCGTCGATGTCGACATCCTGGATGTCAATCGGGATAAGTCCGCAATGAACCGCATGGTCGAGATCAGCGGGCAGACCAAGACCCCCACCTTTGAATTCCGCGACTTCATCGTTGCCGATTTCGACACCGACGAGTTTATGGCCGAGCTGGACGAATTCCCGGAAATCCGGATTCAACTCGGCATCGGAGACGACGAAGACTGATTCGAACCATGATTTCAACCAAGCTCCGACTCTTCTCGGTTCTCGCGATTCTCAGCGCCCCATTCGCTCACGCCAATGGGCCCGACATTTCCTCGTGGTCGATCACCGTCAAAGGCGGCCCCGCCTTTCCTGTGTTTGGCGAGTTCACCGGAAGCGCTGGCGAAGCCAGCACCACTACCACCGATGAGGACGGGAACGTGACCTCGACGGGGAACGATGCGAGCATCAACTCCCTGGATTGGGACCAAGCCTTCGACAGCTTTGTCAACTACGCCATCGAGCTGGACTTCTGGGAAGATGGCACCCGAAGCCTCTACCTCGGAGTCTCCCGCACCGAGGGCAGCGGCAAAAACGCTAACATCGGAACCTTTAACGGCAATCCGGTCATTGCCTCGTTTGACGACTACACGGATACCGGACTCTACGCGGGTTTCCGCTGGGGGCTCGGCGAGGCCGGTTGGGTCAAATCCCTCATCTCACTTCAGGCTGGTGCGACCTTCACGGAAAGCGTCAGCGCCCAGACCACAAACTTACCCGGGGCCACCAAGATTGGGATCTACAAGTCCTCGACCGTTTTCAACGTCGGCGCCTTCGTCTCGGTCATTTTCACCCCCTTCGATTTCCTCGAGGTGGGTATCGATAGCGGCTTCCAATATCAAACCGCTCCCGATGGCGATAACTCCCAGCTCGGACTCCTCGGGCTGGAAGGCATCAACTCCGAAGGAAATCTAGGTCTGGTCCCCGTCCGCATCCTAGCAACCATCAAATTCTAAAAGCCCGGAAGGCGAAGGGCAGATGGCGTAACTGTCCAACCATCGAAGGGTCCAGCCATCCACCGCTCACGGTCTCACTGTCTCACCGATCACTGTCTCACCGACAAACCGTCCACCGACAAACCGTCAACCGACAACCGTCCACCGACAACCGTCCACCGCCAACCGACTACCGTCCACACCGCAAAGTGTGAACCGTGATCTCGGCCGGCGCGTTCAGCCGATAGGGTAATTTACATCCGCCGCACCCATTGGCGGTGTAGCCCTGCACTCCTCGATGCTCCCAAGCTCCGGAAATCATCGCTCGGGGGCATTTGAAATGATTGGAGATCGGCAATCCCCACGGCAGGCAAATTTGCCCCCCATGCGTGTGCCCGCTCATCATCAAGCTCACGTCCCAATCTGCCGCGTCCTCGTAGACCTCGGGAGAATGGGCCAACATGACCACCGGTCCAGGCTCCTCACGGCCCATCAGAGCCCGCTCAAAGGAATGCGCACGGAATTGGCGAGGATCATCCACCCCTGCGAGCCAAAAGCCGCTCTCCGGCGTCCCAATGAGCTCAGATTCATTCATCAGCACCCGCACGCCGCACTTTTCCAGCTCTCGTGCCACTGTAACGATGTCGTGATTCCCCAGAACGGCGAATTTCGGCTTCGGGAAGAGAGCGATGAGCTCTTCCAGCAACGGAACGTCCATAGATTCCTCCTCAAACACCAAATCGAAGAAATCTCCGGTCAGGCAGGCCACATCGTATTCCAGGCCGCGAAGCACTTTTTCCAACCGGGAGACCAGGCCGGGATCAAAATCGAGGTGAAAATCCGACGCCTGGAGCAGGCGGTAACCGTCCATCTCCGGGGAGAGTCCCGGAATGCTCCATTTCCGCTCCAAAATCCGAATATCTTCAAAATTGCGCCGCGCCCGGTTCGCAAGGAGCGAGCTCTTGATAATCAGGTCCAACCCCCGCACCGGCAATCGGCGATCTGCCATCCCATCGGGGTGCAGAAAATCGGGAGCCATGCGAACTCGCAAAATTTCCTCCCTCGACAGACGCTCACGCACGGCCTCAAAGCCCATGCGCTCTACCAATTGGTCAAACCACGGGCTCTTCGGAACCACCGTCGATTCCAGTTCCTCAGGGGTGGGATTTAACTGAATCACACGGAATTTTCGGTTTTATGATGGACAATGGCAAGTGTTTGGACAACTGGATTTAGATTTGTCAGATGCGAATTCACTTAATGAAATCGAAAATTCTTCGGTGCAAGGTCACCGACTCGGCTCTTCACTACGAAGGCAGCCTAGAGATCGATGCAGCTCTCATGGAGCGCGTGGGACTCCTGCGCTATGAGAAGATTCTAGTGGGGAACATTGACAACGGAGAGCGATTCGAAACCTATGCCATTCCCGCCGAGAGCGGATCCGGGCGCATCTCCCTGAACGGGGCCGCCGCCCACAAAGGCAAGCTGGGTGATCGACTCGTCATCATTTCTTTTGCGGAAGTGGAGGCCGATGAGGCCGCCTCATTCAAGCCCAAGACGATCACCATGGGCGAAGACAACTTCACCGTGATCAAATCTACGAACACATGAGCTATAAACTTTTCATCCCTGGCCCGATTCAGGTCTCCGACAAGACCTATCAGGCAATGACAACTCCGGTCGTCGGCCACCGTAGCCCCGACTTCGTCGCCCTGTACGAATCCGTTCAGCCGGGCCTGCGAAAGCTGGTCGGCACCAAGGATCCCGTGTTTTTGAGCACCAGCAGCGCCTGGGGAGTCATGGAAGGCTCGATTCGCAATTTGACCAAGAAAAAGGTCCTCAACTGCATGTGCGGGGCCTTCTCGGACAAGTGGAACAACGTTTCCAAGCGCTGCGGCCTCGAAGCTGGCGCCCTCTCCGTCGAATGGGGCACGCATATCGATCCGGAAGCTCTCCGCAAGGAGCTCTCCACCGGCGAATATGATGTCGTCACCCTCGTCCACAATGAGACTTCGACCGGCGTCATGAACCCTCTCCCCGAGATCATGGCGGTCCTTCGCGATTTTCCGGAGGTCTTCTCGATCGTCGACACCGTTTCCTCCTTTACGGCCGTCCCGATGCACAAAGATGAGCTCGGCATCGACGTTCTCCTCACGGGCTCCCAGAAAGCGCTGGCAATGCCCCCCGGCCTCGCCCTTCTCTCCGTTTCTGAACGCGCCATCGAGCGGTCCAAGACAGTGGACACCCGCGGCTACTACTTTGACTTCGAGGAATTCCTGAAGAACCACGAAAAAGGAATGACTCCGAGCACTCCAGTGATTCCGCTGATCTACGCTCTTCGTTCGAAGATCGAAGACATCGAGAATGAAGGACTGGAAAACCGCTACCAGCGTCATGCCGATCTCAACGCCATGGTTCACCAATGGGTTGAGAAAAACGGCTTCGAGCTCCTGCCGAAGCCCGAATACGCTTCCAAATCTCTCAGCTGCGTTCGCAACACCCGCGACCTTGATCTCGCCGCCATCAACAAGCGACTCAAGGAGGAGTTCAAGATGGTGATCGACATCGGTTACGGAAAGCTCAAGGGCAAGACCTTCCGCATCTCCAACATGGGGGATGAAACGGAAGAAACCATGCGCGAGCTCCTCGACAACCTCGACACCATTCTTTCCAGCCTTTCCTAAGGG
Source organism: Puniceicoccus vermicola (assembly GCF_014230055.1). Lineage (NCBI taxonomy): Bacteria > Pseudomonadati > Verrucomicrobiota > Opitutia > Puniceicoccales > Puniceicoccaceae > Puniceicoccus > Puniceicoccus vermicola. The sequence goes on from NZ_JACHVA010000127.1 coordinate 123,984, forward strand.
ATAGGCCCCTCCTCCGGCATGAAGAAACTTGTAATTGCAGAGAAACCTTCCGTAGCCGGAGACCTGGCCAAGGTCCTCGGACGCGTCCCAAAGACTGGGGACTTTTACGAAAACGACGAATGGGTCATCAGTTCGGCGCTCGGCCACTTGGTCGAGCTGAAGATGCCGCAGGAAATCGACAAGGCCTACAGTAAGTGGACCTTGGACAACCTGCCCATCATTCCGAAGACCTTCGGCACCAAACCCGTTGAGAAGACCAAAAAAAAGCTTCAGGAGCTGAAAAAGCTCATGAAGCGGCCGGACGTCGGCACCATCATCAACGCTTGTGATGCCGGTCGCGAGGGGGAGTTGATCTTTACGCTGATCCTGGATCAGGCGAAGGTCAAAAAAGACATCAAGCGCCTCTGGATGATGTCCATGACTCCCGATGCGATCCGCAGAGCCTTCGAGCAATTGCGAGAGGGTGACAGCATGCAGAACCTGCAGGACGCGGCGCGAAGCCGACAGGAAGCCGATTGGCTCGTCGGCCTCAATGCGACCCGGGGAGCTACCGTCACCTTCGGCCGTCGCGGGGGCACCGCCGCCAACGTCGGGCGAGTCCAGACTCCCACCCTCGCCATGGTCTGCGACCGCGAGAAGGAGATTCGGAACTTTGTTCCCCGATCCTACTGGGAAATCATCGCCGACTTCTCTCTCGAAACCGGCACCTACAAAGGAACTTACCAGCGGCCCGGTTTCAAAAAGGACGAGACCAATCCGCACGACCGGGTATCCCGCATCTGGGAAAAACCCGACGCCGAGCGCATCGCAGAAGAAGTCCGCAACGGCGGCGAAGCATCGGTCACCGAGAAAAAGAAGCGTTCGAAACAGGCCGCTCCTCGCCTCTACGACCTGACGACCCTTCAGCGGGAAGCGAACAATCGCTACGGATTCTCCGCAGCCAACACTCTTTCCATCGCCCAGGCACTCTACGAGCGCCACAAGATGTTGACCTATCCGCGAACGGACTCCCGTGCCCTCCCCGAGGACTATGGAAGTTCTTGCCGCGATGCGATGGCCCAACTGCCGGACACCTACAAACCGCACGTTGACTATATTCTCTCTGAGAACCGGATCGATCCGAAGGACAAACGCGTCTTCAACAACAAGAAGATCAGCGATCACTTTGCGATCATTCCCACCGACCAGAAGCCCCGTTCACTCAACGACGCCGAGCAGAAAATTTACGACATGGTCGTCCGCCGGTTTTTAGCCGTCTTCCACCCTCCCGCCGAGTACGACGTTACCACTCGGGAATCCGTGGTCGCTGGACATACCTTCCGCACCGACGGAAAGGTCCTCGCAGAACCAGGCTGGCTCGCCGTTTACGGAAAGAGCACCGGAGCTGCAGACACCATTCCAGCCTTGCCGAAGGATCAGGAGCAACCCGTTCCTGCCGGAGTCGATTCAGTGGAGGTCAAAGAAGATCAAACCCGTCCGCCGCCCCGCTATTCGGAAGCGACCCTTCTTTCGGCCATGGAAAACGCCGGAAAACAGGTCGAAGACGACGATCTCGCCGAAGCGATGCGTGAACGCGGTTTGGGAACGCCGGCCACGCGTGCTGGAATCCTCGACAACCTAGTCCACCAAAAATACTTGGAGAAGGACGGCAAGGAGCTCCTCCCGTCTCCCAAGGGCGAAGCACTCATCGATTTTCTCCGAACTTTCGACATCGAGCACCTGACCAGCCCCGCCCTCACCGGCGAATGGGAATACCGCCTGAAGCAGGTCGAAGAAGGTCATCTCGATCGCAAGGAGTTCATGAAAGGGATCGAGGATATCACCCGTCAGATCACGGATGCCCTCAAGAACCCTCCGCCTCCGATCGAATCGTCGCTCAAGTCGATCACCAACGACGAAAATCTTCAAGAGACCTTCAAAGCCTACGTTTCCACCGACACCGTCTCGGTCAACAACCGGAAGATTCCGGCCCTACAGGTCAACAAGGTCATCGGAAACCGGGCGATCACTGAGGAGGAAGTCGCAGAACTTTTGGAGAAGAAGCAAATCGGCCCTCTCGACGGTTTCCGCTCGAAAATGGGCAAGGCCTTTTCCGCGATCTTGAAGCTGGTCCAGAAAGACAACGGCTCCTGGCGCGTCGAACTCGATTTCGGGGATTCCGGAGACGGAGAAGCTGGCGAAGTGGACATCAGCAACGCCGAGGTCGTCGGCGAATGTCCGATCTGCGGCGCCCCGGTTCACGAGGCACCCAACGCCTATATTTGCGCAGAACGTGCAAAAGACCGGGATAATTGTGATTTCCAATTTGGACGCAATATCCTCGGTAAAACGATCGAACGCCCGGTTTTCCAAAAGCTTCTTACCGATGGAAAGACCGATTTGGTCGAAGGATTCCGGTCCAATCGAACCAAACGGAAATTCGACGCATTTTTGGTCCTGAAAGAAAAAGGCAAACTCGGTTTCGAGTTCCCGCCCCGCCCGGCCAAGAAAGCCGCCAAAAAAGCGACCAAGAAGCAGGCGAAGAGCTCTTAAAGAGCCCTAGAAATCGGCCAGAAAGGTAAACATTTCCCCAAAAACCGGGAAATGAAATCTTTCTGCCTACCCAAATATACTTTTCCGAAGTCCAGTGCCGACCGATAGCCCCTGCCAGTCACTTCCCCGCAGCGGATGAGGTCTTCGCGCCCGCTTCCCATCCGGCTCATCCTTCAGGAACTCCCGCACAAAATCCTCTGATCCCAGCACCATCCCGTCCGAAAAATAACGCACCCGGCACCGCAACACCACAGAAAGGGGCAACTTCCCCTTCTCCTCCCGCAAAACCCGAACCGCATCTTCGTGAGAAATAGACGCTTTCCCCTCTTTCTCACCATCGCCAGCCCCATACAAAGTCTGCCGATAACCAGCCAGGTCCTTATCCACAACAGAGAGCCCAGCCCGAGCCAGTCGCCCACCCCCAAGAGCCTCGGCATACCCGCAAAACCGATAATCCTTAGGATCTGATACCAACCCCGCTCGAACCGCATTTAAGTCAATATAGGCCGCTACCGTTCTAAGTGCCCAACGGTCACCTTCTACCAAAACACTCTTAAATCGAGCCGACCAAAGCGGCCCAAACCGATCTCGTGAGCGGTTGAACCAAAGCGTATACCGAAGCTTCAGAGTCCGCATAAACTCCGAAACATCATGCATCCGACGTGTAAGTTCCTTCCGCAACTCCCTCCCATCAAGAAAGTTATCCTTCAAATGCCCCTCCAAAACCTCCGCGGGCATCGGATTCCAAGGCGTAGGCTTAGGATACAATTTCCGATACCGACGAACCAACTCCGCATCCGAAACCTCAGTCCCTGCCGGTGGCACCTCCACCAAAATATGGAAATGGTTCTTCATGACCGCATAAGTAACCACCCGAACCCCAGAAAACTCAGCAACCTGCCAGATCATCTTCCGCAACACCTCCCTCTCCCGGTCACCAAAGAGAGCCTCCCCATTCACCGTCCGACTCATCAGATGGTAATATGCCAATTGATCCGAAATACGATGCCTACGCCTGCCCATAAAAACTATCCTCTACCATCTAAGAAAACCGGTCAAACAAATTTAGAACTGTTATATAATCTATTTCAGAATGCATGGAGAACCGTGTTTATTCTACTCGTCTCAAAAGCCCTAACGCTTCACTCCACAAGCTTCATCGATGTCATGGAGCTCGTCTTCAGAAAACGGAGGCGCTTTCGCGGCTCCAAGGTTGTCGAGGATTTGATCTGTCCTACTGGCGCCAATTAAAGCAGAAGTAATTCCCGGCTGCCGCAATACCCAAGAAAGAGCCATTTGCGCAAGAGACTGCCCTCTCCTTTCTGCTATTTTAGCCAGCTTTCGAATCGTTTCTATATTTTCCTTAACAGCTCCTGACTTTAAAAATCCGTTCGGATTTGCAGCTCGGGAATCTTCAGGAACCCCTTCGAGATAGCGGTCGGTCAACATGCCTTGCGCGAGGGGGCAAAACGCGATTCCCCCAATTCCCTCTTCCTCTAAAGCGTCCAGCAAACCGTCCTCAACCCATCGATTGAGAATGCTGTAAGAGGGCTGATGGATGATGCAGGGTGTCCCCAAATCTCTCAGTATTCTGGCAGCCAATCGAGTCTGCTCCGGGTTGTAGGATGAAATCCCCGCGTAGAGGGCTTTCCCGGAGCGAACCGCTTGGTCTAGAGCTCCCATCGTCTCCTCCATGGGGGTTTCTGGGTCGGGGCGATGGGAATAGAAAATATCGACGTAGTCGACTCCCATCCGCAGGAGACTTTGATCGAGGCTGGACAGTAAATACTTGCGAGAGCCCCAATCGCCATAGGGGCCCTCCCACATGTGATAGCCAGCTTTGGTGGAGATGATCAGCTCATCGCGATATCCTGCTAGATCGGTGGAGAGGATTTTGCCAAAATTCCGCTCAGCCGAACCAGCGGACGGTCCGTAATTGTTCGCGAGGTCAAAATGTGTGATTCCGTGATCAAACGCACACTGGATCATACTCCGGGCGTTTTCGAAATTGTCGACATCTCCAAAGTTGTGCCAGAGTCCAAGAGAAATTTTCGGAAGCTTCAGGCCACTTCGTCCACAGCGTTCGTAAGGAACCGATTCGTAACGGTCTTTTTTCGGGGTATAAGACATACAAGTGCAATATATTGAGTCGAATGAGAGTTCCAGATCATTTCATCGGAAACTCAGATGGAATCACAAAGCCTTTAACCCTGCTTCCCCCAACCTCCTCCTCCCGGAGTCTCTACTCGTAGAGAACTGCCAGCTATTGCTTCGACGGTGCAGCCATAGGGAAGAATTTCCTCTTTGCCATCCGGATGAATCAATACCTGCCTCCCAATAGCTCCAGAACCGCCTCCATCCACGCCTTCCGGGCCATGGGTTCGATGTTGGGTAAGGAGAGACAACTCCACCGTTTCTTCAAAGAAATACTCTCGAATGACCCCGCACCCTCCTCGATTTGCTCCTTCACCTCCAGAACTCGGACGAATCCGAAAGCTCTCTACGCGTACCGGGAAACGATGCTCGAGAATCTCCGGATCGGTGATGGCAGTATTCGTCATGTGAACCTGGACCGCCGATCTTCCCGGTCCTCGCATAGAGGCGCCACTCCCCCCGGCAATCGTTTCGTAATGGGAAAACTGTTGATTGCCGAAGATGACATTATTCATCGTTCCTTGGCTGTCCGCTTCGATCTGGAAGAGTCGAATCAATGCTTCCACAAAGCGCTGACTCACTTCCACATTGCCAGCGACTACGGGCGGCATGTTATCGGGATCTTTCTCTCCAAATGAGGCGGAGAGTAAACAACCTTCTGGAATCTGAATCTCAATCGCCCTCAAGAGCCCTTCATTCAAAGGCACGTCCCGATCGACAAGTAACCGGCAGACATACAGAACCGCACTCAGGGAAACTCCGATGGGACATTGGAACGATCCTTTTCCAGAATCAGTCCCAGCCGCATCCACCACGACTCGTCCCTCCGAATCCCGCCGGGCTGCAACCTGAATGCACTCGCCGCCATCCAGGAAGACCTCTGCTTTTGATCGGAAAACTTCCTGCGACAATGCCGACAGAGTTTCCCGCATCCAGGCCTCCGACTGCTGCAAAATTCGGGCAAGGAAATGCGTCACTTTCTGCGCCCCGACTTCCTCCACCAATTCCTCCACCATTCGAGTTCCCTCCCGGATCGCGGCAACTTGGCTCAGGATATCCGCATGATTAATTTCGGGAGAACGCGAAGGGAATGGCTGACCGGTCTTTCCCGAGAGAATGTCTCGAAGCTTCCCAAAGTGATCTTCTCCCTTCCGGATCAAGTGAAACGGCTCGAGAACGACTCCTTCCTCGGCCAACGAATGGGCATCCGCGGGCATCGATCCGGCTCGGATCCCTCCGATTTCCGCATGGTGTGCTCGCACCGCCAGGAAGGCAACCGGATGATCTGATCCAGCAAAAACAGGAGCCAGAACGGTTACGTCCGGCAGATGGGAACCTCCAAAGCCTGGGTGATTGGTTACTGCAATGTCGTCGGACCTCCAATCCAAAGCGGCCGAAACCGAGCGAACGCAATGCCCCATCGCCCCGAGATGAACGGGAATATGAGGTGCGTTCACAGCTAGATATCCTTCCCCATCGAGAAGAGCACAGGAGAAATCGAGCCGTTCCCGAATGTTGACGCTGAGAGCGGTCCTGCGGAGCATCTCCCCCATGGAATCGACTACGGCCGCAAAGCGATTGCGAAACAGTTCGTGCTCCACCTCCTCCACGCTCGATTCATCGACTCTCGATAGTTCCTGGGAAAGGTCTCGGTCGAGGCGAATCGACCCAGCCTCTCCAACTCTGAATCGCCAGCCCTTTTCCACAACCAGAGTTCCAAACCGCTGGGAGATCACGCAAGGACCAACACCGTGGGTTCCGACCTCCAACGCGTCTCCATCCAGAAATGCCCCGTCATTCCTTTCCAAGGACTCTCCTTCGGGAAAATTTTCCACGGACGAATTCTCTTCCTCCACTCGGACACGAACGCGAATGGAGGCGACCTCCAAGGGGACATCACTCTGCCGGAATCCAAATATTTCTTCAAACTGACGGTGAAAACTTTCTTCCAGGTCCACTCCTTCTTCCCACTCGCAGACAAGCGTCGATTCCTGCCCGGTTAATCGAATGAATGCTTCCCGTTTCCACTCTAGCGCTTCATGGGGATCGACCTCGAACGTATCCAGCGCAAGTCGATCCAAGTCAGAAAAACAATCCGATGCATCCTCCTCAAAATCCTTCAAAGGCCGCATTACCGGACGCCGCTCCATCCGCTCAGGCCTGGCCAGTGATAGCCCCTCCGCGCTAAGAATCCCCGCACTTCCCGGCTGCAGTATGCGATTCATCCCTAAACGGTCCGCCAAGGCGCAGGCGTGCAACCCGCCACCGCCTCCAAAGGATAGCAGGGCAAAGTTTTCCGGATCCATACCATCCCGAATCGAAATCCCCCGCAGGGCGCCGGCCATCCTTTCATTGGCAATCGACCGGAATCCCTCCAAAATTCGTAACCTTTCATCGCTCTCTGCCTCGGCCCTCCCGACCTTTTCGAGAAGTGCGGTAAAGGCCTCCTCAGCGGCGTTGGAATCCAAAGGAAAACGAAAACGATCCGGATCGATCCGCCCCAGCAGCAAATGGACATCAGTGAGTGTCAACGGTCCACCTCTCCCATAGCAAGCAGGTCCGGGTTCGGCTCCTGCACTGTCTGGCCCCACAGTAAAACCAAAGCCATCAAAATCGCAGATCGAGCCTCCTCCTGCTGCGACCGTATCAATCCGGAGAGCTTCGGAATAAATCCGGGCATCGCCTACGGTTAACTCCGAACGATAGGCAAGGTCACCATCGAAACGGGATACATCGGTACTCGTCCCTCCCATGTCGAAGGCCAAAAACGGCCCGATTTCGGCACGTTGCGCTGCCGCAACCGCTCCGACCATTCCTCCCGCCGGTCCGCTCAGGAGCGAATCGACCGCACGGAATTGCTCTCGCGGGACAATTCCTCCTGAACTTGTCATCACCTCGAGACCATCCACACCCTCCGAACGAGCGATCCCGTCGAGATAACGATCCATGATGGGAGACAAATATCCCTCCACCACAGCCGTCTCTGTCCGCCGCAAATATCCGGGAAGCGAACTGATGGACGAAGCCGCGATCGCCCGCACGCCCGTCCGGGCCTCCAATTCCTCCGCGATTTCTACTTCGGACTTCGAATTCAGATATCCATTGCAGAGCGATACCACCGCAACCTCCGCATCGCTAAGCCCAACCTCCGAGATCTGAGAAAGCTCGGGACCATTCCCCTGCCGGTCGAAGCGGACGGCGACCGACTCGACCGAGTGGAAAAGAACACGCCTTTCCGGAATCGGTCGGAGAAAAAGGTCTGGGCGAGTCTGATCCCCAATTCGGAGAAGATCCTTCCACCCGTCACTGACGACCAGCGCTACCTTGGCCCCTTTGCCCTCAAGAAGAGCATTCGTCCCTCGAGTCGTAGCAACCCGCAACAACATCGGAGGGAGCGATTTCTGAAGCGGAGTCTCAGTCACCCGATGAGCTCCTAAAACCGGTGCGGAAAGACCGGTCTCGACCTCCAAGTAAGCCCCTTGGGGGATCGCTTTTCCCGAATGGGATAAAACTCCTTCCCGCAATTCCCGCACGATGCGCCCTTCGCCCAAGTCAAATCCATCAAGGAATCCGTCCGGCAAATCCCGCGCATCGACCGAAATTCGGCCATTTTCGAAAAATTCGAGACAGCGAATCCGAAGATTCCCGGTCGACAACACCTTCGATTCCATCCTCTTGCCGGATGGGCTCCAGGCGACAATATCCGTAAAAGTCCCTCCGGTATCGGCCGAGATTTTCCAAATTCCTGTCATACGGTTCGGTTCCATTGTTACCTTCTCCTCTGCAGATTTTGGACAAACGCCTTCGGGTCAATCCGCAAGACCTACCCGGTGCCCGCCTTCCTAAAAAGATGACCTCATCCAGTAAACTCTAGTCGCCTGAAATCATACTTTTGTTCCCGAAATACAACTTCGAGGTCTAAGCGGTTGTCGAAACCTCCATTTTTTCGTAACTTCTAACCTTCATGAGCAAATCTACTCCCGGCCAATGCTGCGCACCGCGATTCGAAAGCCCGAAAGGATGCCAAACACCCTCTCGGAGCGAGGAAATCCCCTTGGAGACGGATCCAGTTACCCATGCAGTCTCGGATTGCAACTGCGGCATGATTCGGCTCGAGGGAGGCACCTTCCGGATGGGGACGGAGGATGAAGACGGTTGGCCCGCCGATGGCGAGGGCCCGATCCGGGAAATTACTCTCTCCCCCTTTTATGTCGATCCGACGACGGTCACCAACGAAGAGTTTCAAAAATTCGTCGACGAAACCGGATATCGCACCGAAGCCGAACGATTTGGCTGGTCCTATGTTTTTGCGGTTCTCCTTCCAAAATCGAAGCAACGGAAGCTACGCAATTCCCAGACCGTTCAGGGGCTCAACTGGTGGTATGCGATTGAGGGAGCGTCCTGGCTCAAGCCCGAGGGGCCCGGCTCGAACATCAAAAAACGCATGGACCATCCCGTCGTCCACGTTTCCTGGCATGATGCCCAGGCCTACTGCAAATGGGCGAATAAACGCCTCCTGACCGAAGCTGAATGGGAATTTGCGGCTCGTGGTGGCGAAGACCAGACACGCTACCCGTGGGGAAACGAACTCACTCCGAAAGGGAAGCACCGGTGTAACATCTGGCAAGGGAACTTTCCCCTGGAAAATACCGCCGACGACGGCTACATCGGCACCGCCCCGGCCCGCTGTTACCGCCCCAACGGGTTCGGGCTCTATAATGTCTGCGGTAACGTCTGGGAATGGTGCCGTGACTGGTTTAGCCCATCCTGGCACCTATCGGGTCCATCGGCGGATCCAAAGGGTCCCGAAACCGGCGAGCAGCGGTCTATGCGCGGCGGATCCTTCCTCTGTCACAAATCTTACTGCAATCGCTACCGCCTCGGAGCCCGCACCGGGAATACTCCCGATAGCTCGACCTCAAACTGCGGCTTTCGATGTGCTCGAGACGTCGCCGAATAAGCCCCAAAGCCTTCCGTTAAAAGATCTGTAAATCTTCGAAGGGCCGTGATTATCACGGTTTTATGGTTGATTCCCCCGTATAAGCAGACACAGTAAAGGATGTGAAACTACCCTAGTTTCTCAATATACATATACATCGTAATCCAAAAGGAGTATCATAATGAATAAATCCAAAAAAGGTTTCACCCTCGTGGAAATCATGATCGTGGTCGTCATCATCGGCCTCCTCGCCGCTATGGCGATTCCCGCGTTCCAAAAAGTTCGTGAGAACTCACAACAGAAGACCGTTTTGAACAACTTGCGTCAGATCGCTTCTGGAGGTCAGCAATACATCCTTGAGAAAGGCACTGACAACGCTAGCTTCTCAGCTCTGGAAGGAGTCTATTTTCCTACAATCAAAACCGTTGCAGGCGAAGACTATTCTGGCCTAACCGTGTCTTCTGATTCAGGATCGCTCTCAATTGACGTCGCAGGTAAGACGATCGTCTATACCTACTAATCAGTAGAATTAATTTCCTTTGTCAGCCGCTCCTTTCATTTGAAAGGAGCGGCTTTTTTCTTGCAACTGAGGACGTTCGACAAACAAAAGGTCCCATGCTCTAAAGAGGTAAAATAGACTCCAAAAATGAATCCAGCTCTTCAAGATTCTCGCATTCCTTTACTCCGGTTGGGACTATTTCTGCTTGTTGCAGCCCTCTCTTTTTACCTTGGTTTTTTCGCCTTTGGAATCGGCACAGCCGTCAATGTTGTCCGTGGATCGGCCTATGTAGTTCTCCTGTTCTCGGTTGGAGGATTTGTCTGGTTCGGCCTCCGGATTTTCAAGGCTCATAGGTCAGAAATATGCAAGGCCTACCGGCACCCAGTCGCTTGGATCGTCATAGCTGGGACGGGATGGCTAATGTTCGCCAATCAGCCTCTCGGCTACCGGACGGTCATGGATGAGATTATTCTCTCAAGCACCTCTCGCCAATTCCACCTCGAAAGAGAACCTCTGGTTCCCCGCAGCGCGTTTATTGAACGAGGAGAGCTGAAAGTTGACCGGGCCTTTCTGGACAAGCGCCCCCTCCTCTATCCCTTCTTTGTTTCCATCCTCCACGACACAACCGGGTACCGAATCGAGAACGCCTTCTACCTGAACGTTGCGTTCTCTTTCGCCCTCCTCCTGTTGGCATGGGGAATTGGTTTTGCAATTGCCGGTCTGCCCGGAGGGATTTTTTCAACCGTCATTCTGGCAACGCTCCCATTGATTCCAATGATGGGCTCAGGCGGCGGGTTCGAAATCGCAAACACTCTATTCACGGTCATCTTTTTTCTGTCGGTCTGGGCATGTCTCGAGAAACCTGGAACCGATTCCATTTCCTTCCTGATTTTCGCAACCATTCTCTTGGCCCACCTCCGCTATGAGTCTGCCCTTTTCGTTCTTTTCGCTGGAATTACGATCTTATTTGCTTGGAAAAAGTTGGGCCATATCCGAATCCCAGCTTCATTGTTACTTGCCCCTTTTCTCTTAATCATTCTCCCACTCCAGCAACAGGTGTTTGAGGGCAACGAAAAATTCTGGCAGCTTGATGACGTTGAAGGGGCGAGTTCCGTTTTCTCTCTTCAATACGCTCCAGACAATCTAGGCCACGCACTGAACTATTTTCTATCCGGCGAAAACTACGTCCCAACCTCTCTCCTTTTATTTCTACTGGGAAGTATTGGAGTCATATTTGTCGCAATCCATCTCCGCCGATGGCTATTGGATAGAGAGGCAAAGAAACAGGCCATGGCGATTTTCTGGTGCGCCCTTCTTTTGCAGGCTTTCCTCATTCTAACTTACTTTTGGGGGCAACTCGACCAGCCCATAATCTACCGACTATCCTTTCCCATTTGGATATGGTTTTGGATTAGCGCACTTTATTGCTTCCGAACTTGGCTGACCCGCCCCAACATTGGAAAAATCCTGCTATCCATTTCGATTGGGACTTTCATCTTATTCTCGATACCGAACTACTCCACACATGCATTCAGTCTTCGGCACGCACCTCCCGAAATCTACAATCGCACTTCAGCGTGGGCCAATGAGAACCTGACCTCCCGAAGCATGATACTGACTCGAACTGCACCCTTTTGGATCAACATGGGGATGCCGTCCTACGCCCCCGCAAAAACTGATGATTCCCTGTCGCTGTTGAAGCAGATTCGGAACAGTAAAGCCTACGATGGCCTGTACCTCTTCGAGCCAACCCGCATCGATTCCGATTCCAAATCCTTTGTTCCTATGGAGCCACTTCCGATCGTAGACCGGCTTACTACCGATTTAATTTGGGAGTTCCAAGCTGATGAAGCCTATGGAGCAAGGATTCTCAAGATTGTGGACATCGATGCGTCTCCCGTTCCAAACAAGGACGAAGAGGACTCATCCCAAGCAGAGAAGGGATCGCTTACTCTAAGTGAAACCGCGATTTATTCATCTGAATTGGAAGCCGCCACGAATGTCATCTCGGAGAATGACAATGGCTGAAATATGAATTATCTTATTCACAACCTCTAGAATTCAGCCCCCTTAGATTATAGCTTCATGAGCGACTTAAGTTTTGTTATCCCGGCCTACAACGAAAAGCAAAGCCTTCGCCCACTGCATCAATCAATAGCAAGGGCGATGGAACAACTTCCAGATCTTTCCTGGAAGGTTCATCTAGTCGACGATGGCAGTTCTGATGGGTCATGGGAGGAGATCCAATCACTATGCACGATGGATCCCGACCATGTGAGCGCGATCCGCCTACGTCGCAACTTTGGAAAAGCCGAAGCGTTGCAAGTTGGATTCGATGCGTCCACCGGTCCGATCGTCATCACAATGGATGCAGATCTACAGGATGATCCCTCAGCGATCACGGTTTTTTTGGAGAAGATGGAAGAAGGCTTTGACCTCGTTTCAGGATGGAAACGAAAACGTCATGACCCCCAAGGCAAAGTTCTTCCTTCAAGGGTTTTCAACTTCCTCGCCCGGGCTTCCAGCGGAATCCGGCTCCACGATTTCAACTGTGGATTCAAAGCATACCGCCGAGAAGTCGTTGACCAGATTCGTCTTTATGGCGAAATGCACCGGTTCACCCCCATTCTAGCGGACGCCGAAGGCTTTCGGATCGGAGAAATCGAGGTACCTCACCATCCCCGAAAATTCGGGAATTCCAAATATGGTGCGCGTCGCTTCATCAAAGGATTCCTGGACTTGGCGACTGTTACAGTGATGACCCGATACTTACGGCGCCCTGCACACGTATTCGGAGGGGTCGGAGCGGGCTCCCTAGTAGTAGGATTCTGCGTCCTTTTCTATCTCTCCTTTCGGAAGATTGTCCTCGGAATCAATATTGAGCAGCGGCCGCTCTTCTTTCTCGGAATTCTCCTCCTTCTCCTCGGAGTTCAGCTGATCTCCATTGGAATCCTTGCCGAGCTCGTAAATTTCCACAATCGACAAGAAGTCCGCAATCACATTGCAGAAAGTACGGATCCTACCGAATCGAGGTCGAAATCATCCGCAAAGGTATGAAGCCTCCCGCCAAAATCTCATCAGCGAATCTCTATGATCGTCTTTCGCTGATTTTGCTAACGGGATTTGTCTGCATTGTTCTGATCACTCTTCCCGACTTTGGAATGAGCTGGGACGAGCCCGCCCGTTGGCAGGGAGGCCAACAAAAACTGCTATACTATCATGCATTATTCAGCGGTGAGGATCCCAGCGTGTTCGTGCAGACTCCCGACCGCTACCCCGGTCTCTTCGATCTAAGTGTTGCGCTGTTAAATGAGGCTACGGGATTAGGCCTGTTTCTTTCCGGGCACATCTTGAGCTCAGTTTTCGGTATTCTTGGAATCATTGCGGTTTGGAGGATCGCTCACCTCATGGGCGGCCCCCGAGCTGGTTTTTGGGCTCTCCTGCTGATTGTTCTTTTTCCCCGCTATTACGGACATCTGTTCTTTAACCCGAAAGATATACCATTCGCAGCAGCTTGGGCATGGGCAACCTACGGATTGATCCGCATATTTCCCTCTCTCCCACTTCCCTCTTACAAGAAGAGCATCGGACTCGGAGTTCTTATCGGTCTCTGTATCTCCATCCGTTTCGCCGGAGTTTTTCTCATCGGAGTTTCGGCAATAGTCGCTCTCATCGCTCTGGGTCTTCAGATCCGGGACGGCACGATTCCAAAAGGGAAGCGAGGAATTTCATTGATCAGGCTCGTCTCGCGCGGTCTCACCCTTTGTCTGGCCTCGCTCCTGACCATGTTACCGTTTTGGCCCTACGCCCAACAGTTCCCGGTCGAGGCGCTCCTCGGTGCAGCAGAGGCGACAGCTCACTACGATTGGAATGGGCTTGTTCTGTATTGCGGTGAGTATGTCCCCGCAAAGAACCTTCCTTGGCACTACCTCCCGGTATGGCTCGCCATAACGACACCTCTCACCCACTGGGCATTACTCATTCTTGGATTGATTCTAGCCCTCTTCGCTTTGGCAAAAAGAAGGATAATGAACATAAGAAGCGGGAGGACCTTACTCCTTATTTTAATTATCCTCGCCCCTCCCACAGCCGCCACACTGAAGGGCTCAACCATCTATGATGGTTTACGGCATTTCCTCTTCCTACTACCATTAATCGCCGTTCTCTGTGGCCTTACATTCGATCAGTTGCTTCGACGCCTCAGCCGTTTTGGAAAACGTGTCAATTTCGCACTCTCGGTCATCCTTATTGCCACAACAATCCCTATCATTGTTTCACTTATCCGGCTTCATCCTTATCAATACACATACTTCAATTCCTTTATTGGAGGATTAAAGGGAGCAGAAGGAAAGTTCGAAACCGATTATTGGGCTCTCAGTCACCGCGAAAACATTCTCAAAATTCGCGAAAGTATACCTCCCTCGGAAACCAATGGGCTACGGGTCTATAGTCGTTACCTTCCTTCTAATCTACTTCTCTTTGGAGACCCGAACTGGCAAATCGTATCGAATCCAAACAAAGCAGATTTAATCTTCATCACCTACCGAATCCCTTCCAGCCAGAGATACTCTGGAGAGGAGGTTCTCAGTATTGGCCGGGATGGTGTTCCATTCTCATCCGCGATCATGCCTATACGCCCCGGGAAAGAAGAGATTGGAAACGATTAGAATCCCGCTCCTAGGTTTTTGGAACTTGCGGGCAGTCGGCACCTTTCGAAAACGATTGCTTAGGCACACACCACCCGAGGACGAAAGTGACAACATCTCCGAGACTAAGAATGATCCTGTGAGAGGAAAGTAAGAGAATTGCCTCAGGTTCGCCAATAAATGGTCCAAGGAAAGCGAGTGCGACAACCTCCCGCACTCCGATGCCAGCAGGAGCTCCCGGCGTAAAGAATCCAACTGTCCATGCAAGAGACATCACGCCTGTACAGAAGAGTATCGATAAGCCTCCTTCGGGGAACAGGACCCACCCGATCCACCACGCTGTAACGCCTAAAAATACGAAGTTGAGAAAATAACAACTTCCAAGAAATACAAATGACCGAAGTCCGAACCAGCTTTCTCGGGTAAACCTGCTCCTCAGCTCCAACAACCACGATCTCAAGGCCCTTCGGAAAAGAACAAGAACTCCTCCTGCAAGCACCACCCCCAGAAGGACAGCCAGGATAAGCCAATACAATCGACCTTTCTCAGCCTGAACATAATCGATCAACGAGGATGGGAGAATGATTCCTGCGACGATCCCCCCACAGAGAAGAAGAATAATCGACTCGATGATAATGGAAGTGGTCGCAACAGGCAGAGAAATCCCCATACCCCTCACCATCACGACTTTCCCGATCAAATGTCCGACATTACCGGGGATATACCGCGCGATCTGAGAGATAAAGACGATTCGAATCGCACTAGTCCGACTTACGATCGAGCCTAAAAGCCACAGAATCCGTCGCCAGGCAAGAGCCCCAATCGCAACCTGAAAGGGGACAAAAAGAAGAATCCATCCCAACTGGACGATTTCCCTGCCACCCAAGGTGCCAGGAGGAAACTCTCTCGTGGACTCATAAAACTTCCATCCAAAATAGATTGTAGCTCCCAAGGCCAAGAGGCTTCCGAGGACTCTCAACCAGAATTTCATGGTTTTCTAGCCAGCATAATATATCCATTTCCCAATTGGGTTTTTAAGAACAACCGCTGAAGAAATATAAACACCTTGATTGAAATTCTCCCGGGAAGCGATTGCTGCAACCCAAAATATCGAGATTCAAAACTTCGAGAAATTCCGCTGTGAGCGGTCTTCGAGTCCATACTCTCATGCAAGGGCCCCTGCCTCGAATCATTTGAAATCCTCCGGGCACGCAAGGCTGTCGTGATGAGAGCAAGAGGAAACCCATAGCATTCGAGCTTCTCGACGAGCATTCCATTTTCGCCGGCGATACGAACCAAGTCCTCATTTTCGTACCGCCGGAAATGCCCGGCCCATTCATCCGTAGCATCCCAACGTTTCTGGTGGGCTGGAACCGATAGAATCAATCCTCCTCTCGGCTTAAGGAAGGAAGCCCACTCTTCAAAAGCCGAAGAGTCGTCTTCAATGTGCTCAAGAACCTCGCAGGCAATTACATAATCGAATGTTTGTCCTGCCAGTCGTCGTTGATCCGAGCACAATTCAATCCTCTGATCTCGATCTCTAATATAATCGGCCAAGGCGAGGGCATCACTTGAAGTGTCCAACCCGACACATTCCCAGCCAGCGCGCGCGAAATCCTTCAATAAGGCACCGCTCCCAGGGCCTATTTCCAAAATCCGCCCTGGTTTCTCAGCCTTCATCCAGGAGAGCAACCGCGCTCTTCGCATGAGATACCTAGGTGCCGGAACCCAAGATTTCTCGAGAACCACGACGCCAAAATCTCGATCATAGTACATAATTTAGATTTTCAGGGATCTCCTCAAACGTAAAGCAAATCAACATGTGAGGAGCATGGGATTCGGTGAGCAGAACATAGGTCCTCAAAGAAAACTTTGGCGGATCCTAACCACTCATCCCCTCGTTTCAGGCACGACCTCGCGGAAAACCTGGCAGACTTGTTCACCAATCTTATCCAACGTCCAAGTTTCCTCATAAACCTCCTGGGCCTCCACCGCAATCCGAGTCCTGAGGTCCTCGGAATCCCTCAGCTTTAGAATTGCCCGCGCAATTGCCTCCGGATCCCCTACTGGGACCATTATGCAATCCCGACCATCGGAGAGGATCGAGCGAACCGCAGGCGTATCTCCAGTAATCAGAGGTAATCCCAAACGAATCATTTCAAAGACTTTATTTGGAATAACCCGTCGGGCCTTAGGTGTCGTTCCGAAAATCCCAAGCCCCACATGACATGCCGAATCCCTTCTCGCAAGTTCGACTGAGGGAGTCCAGCCATGCCATTCAATGTTAGTGATCTTCCGCCGAATCGCTTCGCGCTTTGAACGCTCGGCCGTTTGCCCATCCGCTGTGATCACAAATTGCACCCCCTCTTCCAGAAGGATCTCAGCGGCACTTACGATATACTCCAGCCCCTGCAAAGGGATCGATTTCCCATGAAAAACCACCGTGAATTTCTCCCGTTTCTCAATCTCCGAATAGACATGATAAACAGCCTGATCACATCCCACTGGAATCGGGGTGATCTTTTTCCGCGCAATTCCAAAGGTTTCTGCGAAAAAATCGGCGTGCTCGGGGGTATCTACAAGAATATGATCAGCCAAGGAGCATGAAGAGCGATCCAACCAAAAGAACGCTTTTGCCTTCAACCCGTCCTCTTTCAAGGTCTCCCGATCCATCACCAAGCTATCCCATAGCGAAACGAAAGCATCGAAGACAATCGGCTTTCTTTTGCAAAACGCCAACAGTCTACAGGTGAACATGTCCCAATGCCCCGGATACCCGACCAAATAGCAATCCGTTTGATGAAAAAGTCCTCTAAAAAACAACCAAAGGCACCCAAAGAAATACTTGACCGAGAGCCATAAGAGGAGACCAAAGCCGATCTTAAATTTGTGGGGAACCCCTTTCCAAAGATCAATTCGAAGCTCAGTTACCTCGATCCCACTCAATCTCAACCCATTGGCGATCGTTCGGTTCCTGGGGTAATCTGATTCAAAGCTTCCGATGTACGTGATTCGCATTCCTGCCCTTAGAGAGATTGATGATCAAGTAGCATCTGATTTATTACTCAGCTTTCCGAATAGACCAATTCAAAAGCAGTTCATTCGACAAAGAATACCAACGGAGAAAATCGACCAAATCGGATACCGCACGAGACCATTCAATAGGTTCGACCCTCACCTTCACCTTGATCTGCTTCGCAATGGGCCAGCCTTCATGTTCTCCCAACTGCGCCCCGTAACAATCGCAAGTGTTCACATTCAGAGAAAACACCGACATCGAGAAAGAAGTGAGTAAATCAAAAGACTCTCTTTTTGCATTACACCGCTGGACGGTGGGGCTGCCGTAAAAACTGCATCCCGAGACTTTTTTATAGCTGGATTTATGAATACTCATCCAATCCTCGAAAGGGATAGGCTTGCCTCTGCGGATGCTCGACACTTATGAGATGTTCGCATGCGGATCACAGGAGGAAAAGCTGCAGGCGTTCGTCTGCAAGTGCCCAAGAAAGGACCCGAGGTGCGTCCGGCGACCGACCGGATGAGGGAGTCTGTTTTCTCCAGTCTGGGGCCGGATATCGGAAATACTCGCATTCTTGATCTTTTCGCCGGCACAGGCGCCTATGGCCTTGAGGCTTTGAGCCGGGGGGCACGCGAGGTGATCTGGGTAGAGTCCGCTCGAAAAACCGCCTCTTTGCTGGAACTGAACCGTCAGGAGGTCGAGAAGTCCATGGGGCAGCGTTCCAGCAGTCGAGTTCTCATCCGCGATATTCGCAAGCATGGGCTACGGGCGGGAGAGCGGTTTGATTACATTTTTGCGGATCCCCCGTATGAGTTGGCCGACCGCTTGCTTTCCGAAATCTTTCTGATTGCGGGTCAACATCTTGCCGAGTCCGCCGATTCCAAGTTTCTGCTCGAAGTTCCGGGGCGACTTACCGTAGAAGAAAGTGGCTGGGAGGAGACCCGCCGATTTGGTGGCGATAAGTCTGGCCCGTCTCTACGCGTTTTTGTCCGAACATCCGAGTGAATACACCGCCCAAACCAACCAATCCGATCACACGGAGTAATGCACTTTTCCTGACTCTTGCCGGAGCGGTGGGTGCCGGCATCGGTGCCCTCCTCTTCGCCCTCATTGAACGAGCTGCCGACACTCCTCTCCGGGTGATCCACGAAACCTATCCTTGGCTCCCCCCGCTGATCATTCCAGCCATGCTCTTTCTGATCCTATGGCTGCGAGACCGATATTTTATCGGAACGGATGGGACGGGGATTCCTCAAACTATCGCTGCCCTCCGCATCGGACCGGGGGAGGATCGCGACCGACTCCTATCAATCCGAGTCGCTGGCGGAAAGATTCTCCTGACCGCATTGGGCCTGATATCTTTCCTCTCCATCGGGCGCGAGGGTCCATCCGTTCAACTTGGGGCCTGCTGCATGCACTCTCTTTCGCGGCTGCGTGGGGTTCCTCAACATTTGGTTGACCGGGGCCTCATCCTCGCTGGAGGAGCCGCGGGCATTGCTGCCGCTTTTAACGCGCCAATCGCGGGGATCGTCTTCGCAATGGAGGAGATCGGCCGTTCATTCGACAAACGGAACATGGGCGTAATCGTCCGCACAGTGATCATCGCCTGCGTACTCTGCGCCATCGGAATGGGCAATGGATATTTCTACGGCGATCTCGATCAGGGACGGTCTCCGATGCTGATTGAGGGGTGGAAGCCGTGGATTGCCGTATTGATTATCGGGGTAGTCGGAGGATTCCTCGGAGGAGCCTTCTCAAAGTTGCTCCTGCTGACAATGCCGGTCGTGTCGGCTCTGATTCGCAAACACAAACTCCTCACCGCCCTAGGAATCGGAGCGGCGATCGCAGCCATCGGGATCGCCTCCGACGGACAATCCTACGGCAGTGGCTATGCTCAAGCAAAAGCTCTCGTCTCCGAAGGTAGCCCGGTCTTTTTTGAGTCGCTCCCGAGCGAGATCCAAGAAGAGCTCCTCCATCTGCGCGAAGGGATTACCCCCCTCTATCCGGCCTATCGAGCCTCTGCCTCCTTCCTGGTTCTCCTGACTGCGATTCCCGGCGGGCTTTTCGACCCTTCTTTCTCGGTGGGAGCTGGCCTCGGGGCGACGACCTACCCGTTCTTATCATGGACTGGCATCGAGCTGCAGGCGGTTCTTCTCCTCTTCATTGCCTCCTACTTTTCCGGAGTGGTCCAGAGCCCGATGACCTCCTTTATCATTTTGTTGGAAATGACCGGGGTGCTTCTATTCTCTCTCCCTCTCGCGACCGCTGCGATTATCGGATACTCCGTTTCCAAATGGATCTGCCGCGATGCACTCTACGAATCGCTCGCAGAGAACTTTATCGATCGGAGAAACTTATAGAATCGCCCAATTTGCTTGGGAGACCGCCGGAGATACGGTGAAAGTCGCGTAAATATTCCGCTATTGGAACATTTCGGCTTTTCTACTCTTGAGTAGATGGTCAACTTGATAAGGTGCTTTTTCTGGAGATATTAATTTTGATTCCGCTGTTCGCCGGGTTCTTCCTCGGGGTTCACGCTATCGCACGCCCGGCCTCTCCGCCCAATTTCGAATCATTTTTCAAGCGCAAGTATCGCCGCCCCGAATGGAATGAGCGCAATCCCGAGGCCTTCACCCAGAAAGTTGGCTGGATTGTTCTCCTCGGGAGTATCCTCTACGGATGTCTGATCGTGATTCCCTGGATTTTGCGCTAATTTAAGTTTTATTCTCGTCACGTTGAACGTTCTCCAGTAAACCAATCGGAGAATCGTTTGGGGAAGAGAGATCCCCAAGATTGAGAACTAAAGCCTAAATTCTGAGCGCAGACCCAATACTCGATCGGTCGTGGATATAGAAATTCTTTCCCGCATCCAATTCGCCTTTACGATTGGATTTCACTACCTCTTCCCTCCGCTCACGATCGGAGTCGGACTCAACCTCGTGATCATGTCGGCATTCTGGCTCAAGACCCGGAACCCGATCTATCACAACATGGGACGGTTTTGGACCAAGGTCTTCGGGCTCATCTTCGCAATTGGAGTTGCGACTGGGATCGTAATGGAGTTCCAGTTCGGCACGAACTGGGCCACTTACTCTCGATTCGTGGGAGACGTGTTTGGCTCTCCCCTCGCGATTGAGGGGATCTATGCCTTCTTCCTCGAATCCGGGTTCCTTGCGATCCTGCTATTCGGATGGGACAAAGTTGGCCCCAAACTCCATTTCTTTGCAACCTGCATGGTCGCTCTCGGAGCCCACTTCAGTGCGATATGGATTCTTGTGGCCAATTCCTGGATGCAGACGCCAGCAGGTTTCCACCTCGCCAAGAAGGTAAAGATCGCTGCGGACGGCACCCAATACCCACTCTCCGCAGACCTTCCTGCAGGAACATTCTCGATCAAAGAGATTCCTCTTCCCAAAGACTACATTCTCCAACAATCGGACTTGGACAGCATCCGGGCCGTGATCACCGATTTCTGGGATATGGTCTTCAGTCCATCTTCGATGGATCGACTCATTCACACCATCCTCGCTTGCTGGTTGGCGGGCACCTTTTTGGTCATCAGCATTAGCGCCTACTATCTACTAAAAAAGCGCCACATCGCATTCGCCAAGGCCAGCATGCGGATTGGTCTCGTCGTGGCGGCAATCACCACCGTTCTGCAGTTCTGGAGCGCAGATTCCACGGCTCGTGGAGTCGCGGAGAACCAACCCGTGAAATTGGCTGCAATCGAAGGCTTGGCAGACTCGACCACTGAAGCACCTATCGCAGTCATCGGAACCGTATCTTGGGAACGAGATGCAGAAGGCAATGTCACCGGAATCAACGAAAATTCAGTCAAGATTCCAGCCCTCCTCAGCATCCTGGTTTCCGGCGACTTCCTCCACCCTTCCAAAGCTGCCGGGGTGGAGATCAAAGGCCTCAACGATTTGCCGAGTGACGAGTTCATCAAATCTCGCCATCCCGATGCCACTCCTGAAGAGATAGAAAAGATCCGACCGGAATACTGGCCCAACGTGCCGGTCGTTTTCCAAACCTACCACATTATGATCTTCTGTGGCGTGGCTCTATTTGTCATCGCCTGGCTTGGTCTTTTCCTCTGGAAAACCGGACGTCTCTGGGCAACCGACAAGAAGTTCACCCGGCTCTTCCTCATCGTTTGCGTTTTCTCGGTATTCCTCCCGCAACTAGCCAGTCAGGCGGGTTGGTTCACCGCGGAAATGGGAAGACAACCATGGATCGTATACGAAATCCTTCAGACCAGTGAGGCACTCTCGAAAGCCGTAAAGGCCGAGCAGGTGCTTTTCTCCCTGATTATGTTCACTTTGATCTATATTCTCCTCTTCATGGTCTTTGCCTACACCTTGAACAGTAAGATCAAGCACGGTCCCAGCGACGACCACTCGGGAAATCAACTTCCGGAAAAATGGCGATCGGTCGCCGTTCTGGAAAAAATGAGACACGACAAATCAGAGTAATGGAATTCGACCTACCCACCTTCTGGTTCATCCTCGTTGGAGTCCTGTTCACTGGCTACGCAATGCTCGACGGTTTCGACCTCGGCGTCGGGGCTCTTCACCTTTTTACCAAAAAGGATGAAGAGCGGAGAATCCTCATAAACTCGATCGGACCCGTCTGGGATGGGAACGAGGTATGGCTCGTCACTGGCGGAGGTGCATTATTTGCGGCTTTCCCCGAGGTCTACGCCACCGTCTTCTCCGGCTTCTACGACGCCTTCATGCTGCTTCTTTTCGCGCTGATCTTTCGAGCTGTCGCAATCGAGTTTCGCAGTAAACACCCGGGCCGCATTTGGCGTCGCGGCTGGGATATCGGCTTCGCGAGCGGGAGCCTGCTCTCCTCTCTATTGATCGGCGCGGCCATGGGGAATGTGGTCTGGGGAATTCCTCTCGACGAGAATCACGAGTTCACCGGAAATATCCTCACCCTTCTCCATCCTTATGCCCTCCTGCTCGGGATCACGACCGTGGCCCTGTTCACGATGCATGGAAACATCTACCTCATCCTGAAAACCGAAGGAGAACTTCAGGAAAAGCTTCGCAGATGGGTAAAGATCACGATTCCCATTTTCATGATTCTCTTCCTAGTCGTTGGACTCATCACTCCATTTACCTGTCCTCACGTCCAAAGAGCATTCGATCAACGGCCCATGATCCTTCTCCTGCTCTTCACATTGGCACTTCTTTTGGCCTTCAACATTCCCCGGGAGATTTACAAGGGTCGCGAACTTGTCGCTTTCTTGAGCTCCTGTGGGACGATGCTCGCCCTGATGACCCTATTCGGATGCAGCGTCTATCCTTTCATGGTGTCTTCGACTCCTAATCTCGAAAACTCCCTGACGATCTACAATGGCTCCTCGACCGAACAAACCCTCAGGTTCATGGCAATTGTCGCTCTCATCGGAGTTCCCATTGTCCTGACCTATACGGCCTCGGTCTATTACATCTTTCGCGGCAAAGTTGAGATTACCGAAGAGAGCTATTGATTTCTCCCTTTGCTCATTCCTTTAGATCCTATCCATGCACGAAATCCAAACTGAACCTTTCGGCCAACTTCCCGATGGCCGCGAAGTTACCCGCTTTACCCTGACCAATGCCAACGGCATGATTGTCCGCGTCATCAACTACGGCGGAATCATCCAGCAGATTTTGGTCCCCGACCGCGACGGCAACCTCGCTGATGTCGTTCTCGGCGAACCGGATCTGGCCGGCTATCTCGACCATCACCCCCACTACGGAGCCATCACAGGACGATTTGCCAACCGAATCCGCAACGGGCAATTTGTTCTCAATGGGCACCAATATCAGCTGCCTAAAAATAAAGATGGACTCCATTGCCTCCACGGTGGCGCGAAGGGATTCGACAAAAGGCTCTGGTCGGCCGATACAATGACGGATGGAGGCGACTCGGTCGTTCACCTCTCCTATACCAGCCCCCACGAAGAGGAAGGCTTTCCCGGTGAATTGGAAACGGTGGTCAGCTATCGACTGACCGAGAACAACGAGCTCCGGATCGACTACGCCGCCCACTCGAACCGGACCACGATCATCAACCTCACCAATCATTCTTACTTCAATCTCGGTGGTCAGGAAAACCTGTCTGCTCGCGATCACGAGGTTTGCATCAAGGCACCCTACTTTGCTCCGACCGATGAGGCCGATATCCCCACCGGCGAGATCCTCTCAGTCGAGGGAACGGATTTTGATTTTCAGGAGTCCGCTCTCCTCGACACGAAAATGAAAGGAAACCATCCGCAACTCGTAAAAACCGGAGGTTTCGACCACTCATTTGTGTTCGGCAAGAGGCACTCTGATCGCCCTTGGGACTGTCGAGTCGTCCACCAACCAACAGGGAGGACGATGGAGGTTCTCACCAGCGAACCCTGTGTCCAGCTTTATACAGGCAATTCACTCGGCGAAACCGAGGTAGCGGGCAAAAATGGAAAGACACCGGTAAAGCATCAGGCTCTCTGTCTGGAGACTCAGCACCTTCCAGACTCCCCGAATATACCGTATTTCCCCTCGACCCGTCTGGAGCCGGAAGAAACGTTCCGGAGCTTCACGACCTATCGGTTTGGGGTCTTATAATCTGATCCATTGATGTTGTCGCTGGCAGCCGCACTGCTGGTAACGAGAATCTTCCCGAGTTAACGGAAGCTACGGCCTCTGTCGCGGATAACCATGTCCGCAAATATCTCGTATCGGTGAACCCGAGATATCCAGGAAATCCGCCGTCGGATTTGGGCCGCCTACGGCAGGCTCTCCCGACGGGCCTAAAAAGGGATGAGATTTAAGGGCCAATTGGCCCCCAGAATAAGGGCCCAAGACCCAACGGCAAAAAAGAGGCTGAGAAACACCGCTCCACTTCCGATATCCTTCGCCCTTTTGGCAAACGGATGGAGGTCGGTCGAAATATAATCGACGCAGCATTCGATCGCCGAATTGAGCAACTCAGTAATCAAAACCAAAAACACCACTCCGATCAGGAGAACCTTCTCCACAACCGGAATCTCTAAAAGTAGAGCCGCGGGAATCAATACACAAGCAGCAACGCATTCCTGACGGAACGCCGCCTCATGCTTCAGGGCCGCGCCGATCCCTTCAAGCGAATGGAAAAAAGCCAGTCCAACCCTTCGCAGGCCATCGGCCTGAAACGGTTTAATCTTTTCCTTAGCGGAAGAACTCTCTCCTGAAACACTCATGATCTGCTCTCCCTTTTTCCGATTAATTTTAGGAAGCGTATTCTTCTTCAACAAACTCTTTTATCCGAGCGAGTCCTTTATCGAGAACATCGTCCGACGTCGCATAACTGAGTCGGATTCCGGTTTGGGAACCGAATCCTTCCCCTGCGACTACAGCGACGAGCTTTTTCTCGAGAAGCCGATCAGCAAATTCCACCGGCGCAACGCCGAGATCCCGGATATCTGGAAACAGGTAAAATGCTCCGGTAGAACGGACGCAATTTACCCCCGGAATGCTATTCAAACCATCCAAAAGCTTCAGACGGCGACGATCAAAGACCTGAAGCATATCTTTCACCTCACGCATCGCCTGCTCCCAATTACGCATTGCGGCCAAAGCTCCGTATTGGGCAAAAGTCGTCGCATTGGAAGTCGTCTGACTCTGTAGGCTGGCCACAGCCTTGGCAATCGGCGCATCCGCGACCAAAGTTCCAAGACGCCACCCCGTCATCGAGAAGGTTTTGCTGAAGCCGCTGACCGTGATGACCATCTTCGCCGCCTCTTCCGAAATCGAAGCCGGAGAGAGGTGTTCACTGTTGTCGTAAAGGAGATATTCGTAGATCTCATCCGACAAGATCAAGATACCGTGCTCTAAGCAAATCTCCACAAGCTGGCGGATCAGCTCGGGGGGATAAACTGCCCCGGTCGGATTCGACGGACTATTCAGGATGAGTAGCTTCGTCTTCTCAGTCAGAGCTCCACGAAGCGCTTCTGGATCAAGCCGAAACCCGTTTTCCGGACCGGTCTCCAAGATCTTCGGAACCGCCCCGGCCAACTGAACCATTTCAGGATAGCTGACCCAGAAAGGCGCCGGAATCAAAACCTCATCCCCTGGGTTGCAGACTGCTTGGATTGCCAAGTAGCAACTAAACTTCCCGCCCGGACTGACGACCACCTGAGAGGGATCGCACGAGGCGAGACCATTATCCTGAAAATATTTTTCGGCGAGGGCCGCCCGTAGGTCTGCCAAGCCGGCTGCGGGTGCGTACTTGGTCTTCCCATCATGGATGGCCTGTATGCAGGCCTCCTTGATAAATTCCGGAGTATCGAAATCCGGTTCTCCGGCTCCGAAGCCGCAAACGTCCCGCCCTTCCGCTTTCAGGGCCTTCGCTTTTGCATCAACGGCCAAAGTCGGTGAGGGTTGAATTGCAGCCGCTCGTGCGGAGAGAAATCTGGGAGAACCGTCCATCCGTTTTTAAAGAATATGAGAAGTGGTGAGAGACAAGCCAGATGAGGCCCGACTGAAAAGAATTTTCTCAGTCCAGACCTCCGAAGGCAAGAAGGACCGGGTGAAAAAATTCCACCCGGTCCCCGTTGAATCCGTAAATCCTAAATAGCCTGATCAGACTTAAGACTTGCGCTTACGGGCGGTCTTGCGGGCCGCTTTCTTCGCTGTCTTTTTCGTAGCCTTCTTGGTCGCTTTCTTCGCTACCTTTTTGGCTGTAGCCTTTTTAGCGGCTTTTTTCGAAGCTTTCTTTGCTACTTTCTTAGCCGCTTTTTTGGTGGCCTTTTTGGCAGCCTTCTTGGTGGTCTTTTTCGCAGCTCTCTTGACAGCTTTCTTGGTCGTTTTCTTCGCCGCCTTCTTCGCTACCTTCTTAGTAGCTTTCTTTGCGGCTTTTTTCACGACCTTTTTCGAAGCCTTGCGGACAGCTTTTTTGGCCGTGGTCTTCTTGGCCGCCTTGCGAGACACTTTCTTGGCCGCCTTTTTCGCTGTTTTCTTTGCAGTTTTCTTCGCCATTTCAGTTTTCTTAGTTTCCCGAACCACTTCTCGAAGTGGCTTTTTGGAGAGCGCGTCAAGGGCGGCGCGCAACACTTCTCCAAAGCTTGCATTGTTTTGCTTGGAAACTCTAGCGACTTCGTCCCTGAGATCCTGATCTAAACGAACCGACAATTGCCTGGTCTCGGAAACATCCGCCTTAAACTTACTGTAATCGTAGAGCTTCAGAGCGATCCGAATAATTTGGCTCAGGTTTTTCGCGTCAGTCTTACTGACAAGCGTTTCAAGTTGTTTGAAGGACTGTTCGTCCACTTCAAACGTGAGAGGTGATGAGAAGTTAGATGCCATAACAAAGAATTAGTTTACCTACCTAATCCTTTTGTAACCCGCGAGTCAATACTGATTTAACAGGTCAATTTCCGGACAAAATTGACCCCGCTGGAATCGATAAAGAGGAAGGCAGAAAGATCTGAGGTTGTAACTCTAATTCAACTTCAGCGTCATCAATTCGTAGCTCCGTGCGATTACGGGTGCGCTCGTCAAAACCTTCGAGCCGTCGAACAATCCAAGTATCGTCGATTTTCTTAAAACTCCTGACCTCCAGAGAACGCACCGGGTTGTCCTCCGAATCTAGATACTCTACGCGGACCGGGGCGTCGAAACGAGCGTCCAAAGCAACCCTGACCGCGACAATGCCTTCCTCCTGCAGGACTGGAACCCAGCTAGTAGGAGGTTCGAATCGGAACCAATGCGCCGGGCTGTCTGCCACCCGCTCAGATCCGTCATAGAGGGCGTTGGGCCAATCCAAATAGGGTGCAGTTAGGTCAAATGCCGTCAAATCCAGATCGGGAAACAAGGGTTGGAATAGATCCTCAGGGGGCAATGAAATCACCTCTCCCTCAAAGGTCCAAGCCCACCCTTGCGGGTCCGATCCACCAACAAATAAAAACCGCTGAGTCGGCTGAAACCCTTCCGGGTCCAGATCGATCCTCATTTTCAAAGCACGGCCCGACCAACCGGAATAGATGCGAACCGGCATCGTCACTTTCTTCCCGCGACGGGGGTAATGAATCAATCGACCTTCAAAAATCGAATCCAGACCTCCCCGCGAAGAGCGGAAATTCTGCAAAAACTGCTGCGATTCGGACTGATCCAGGGGGTCAACCTCTCGCGTAGTCCGCCCCATTTCCCTCCGAACCTGGCCCTGCAAGGAGATCTGCGCGAGAACTCCCAACAGGAGGAAAATGACCACCCGAGATCCACGGCCTGCGCGCCGCATACAATGCTGGGCCTTAAGCAGAAGCCGCCCCTTCCCTGTGACCTCGATTAAGAACCGCTGTTCGACTCCGAACCGTCTAGGTTTTCGAGTTGAATCGGCGATTCTTCCTTAGCCTTTTCAGTCGCCGACTCCGATTGGTCCTGAGCCTCGGCGGCCGAACCCTTGACCTCTTCAAGAATGGCTTCTGGGTCTACTTTGTTCGATTCGCTGGCAGCATTGTCTTCATTGGCTGCTGCGGACGGAACCAACTCCGAATCGTCAGGAGTGCCGGATTCACCCGCAGCGATCTCCTCTTCCGCCAGCTTCGAAATCGATGCTCCCTCGGAAGCGGGACCCGTATCGGTGTTCGCAGCCAAAGTTCCTAGATAAAGACCGAAGCACAGGATGAAGAATGCGATGATCGAGTAGATAGTACCGCGCGTCAAAACGTTCGTGGCCTCACCTCCGAATGCCTGCTCGGCGGCGCCTCCCCCCAGAGCGGCCCCCATACCGGAATTGGCGCTCGGCTTCTGCATGAGCACGAGCAACGTCACAAATAGGCAGACCAGAACGAGGACGACCGAAAACAAAGCGATGAGGAATGTAGCCATAGAAAAGTTGGAAAACCGGAAAGAATGATAACGCCTCGGACGTCTTTCAACCCTCAAATTAACCCATTTCCAATCCCAGTTTTGGCTCTGAAAAGAATGCACTTGCAAAAACCATACAGACTTGTCTGTTTTTAAATTATGAAACGAATTCGTGAGCAAATTCTCGAAACGGCTGGGCACCTATTTCAAAAGCGAGGCTATACCTGCGTTGGAATTAACGAGATCATCGAGAAGTCCGGAGTCTCCAAAGCGGGCTTTTATCAGAATTTCGAAAGCAAAGAGAATCTCTGCGTTGAATGGCTAAAGGAAACCCACCGCCAATCCGAAATGAGACATCAGGACATTTTGGAAGAAGACCGCGCTCCGAAAGAAAAGGTGCGAAACTACTTTGCGGCTCTTTCTGACTTCATGATCTGCCGGGAATTCCGCGGGTGCCCGTTCAGCAACACCGCTTCTGTCGTCGATGCCTCGATCGACCGAATTCACACCGAGGTGGAGAGTCACAAGATCTTCATTCGAGAGTTTTTTGTGGATCTCGCCGGCCAATGTGAATTTTCCGAGGAATCGGCAGAAGAGGTCGGAAACCATCTATTCCTACTTTATTCAGGGGCCGCCACCGAGGCGCAAAATCTTCGAACTGAGTGGCCAATTCGAACGGCCGCGGCGCTGGCTGAAAGGCTCGTCACCATGCCGTCCCCCGAAAGCGAGAAAGACCAACGGCGCAAGCGAGAGCTTCTTGCCGTATAATTCACCAATCTGGCCGATCGATGAGATTTCCACTCAAAGCGCTCATTTTCGCTCTCAACTCGGCGATTCCTGAGCTGGTCTTCGCATCGGAATCGGCGCTCTATGACCGTTACGACGAGCTCCTCTCCCGATATGTTTCGGAAAGTGGAGTCGATTATGCCGAATGGAAGGCAAACGAGGCGGATGTTGAAGAACTCGATGAAATCCTCGCGGGATTTAGCTCCGTCGACTATCGCGAGCTTGAGGATGCAGAGGCCACCGCCTTCCTCATCAATCTATACAATGCGGCAGTGATCCGGGAAGTTCTCACCCACTACCCATTCGAATCGATCCGATATCTGGGATTGCTCCCGTTCTCAATTTTTCGACTACCGGCGATTTCTCTCAATGGAGAGTTCATCAGCCTGGATACTCTCGAAAAGAAAATCCTCCTCCCCGAATACGGAGATCCTCGCATCCATTTTGCGATCAACTGCGCGAGCATCAGCTGCCCGCCTCTGCGGGAGGAATCCTTTCGAGGAGATCGTTTAGAGGACCAACTTCAAGAACAGACGATTCGTTTTGCCAACAGTCCCGAGGCAGCCGATGTGCTCGAAGGAGAGGCGGTAACCGCGTTCTCAAAAATCTTCGAATGGTACGATGCCGATTTTCCCGGGACCAATCCTGCAAGCTACCTCAACTCTTTCCGGAGCGACCCCCTTCCCACCGAGAACGAGATTCGTTGGATCGAATACAACTGGGATCTCAATGACGCTTCTTGAGCGAGACAATCCTCGGCTCCCTACCCTCAGATTGGCCCCTCCATTTGCGTTCGTCAGCTTTCCTTCAAGGGTAAAATAAGCGCATTCAACCTTTTGCCTAATCCTTCTATGATCCCTTCGACTTCCGCTTCTCTCCAACTCTCTCCGCCATTCTTGGAAACCTTAGCGGATCACCAAAAAGATCTTCGGCGCACGGAAGCCGACATCCTCCAGCTTAACCTAGGCAAACTATGCAACCTCACCTGCGTTCATTGCCACGTGAGTGCCGGACCGCGGCGTAAAGAAATCATCACTCCCGAGACGGCCGGGAAGATTTTGGATTGGTACCGAAAGCATCCACTTGGGACCGTTGATCTCACCGGCGGAGCGCCCGAGATGGCTCCCGAGTTTCGCCGGATCGTTCGGACGATCCGCGAAATCCGCCCCGACGCTCGCATCATCGACCGTTGCAATCTCGTCATTCTCAACGAGCCCGGATTCGAATGGGTCGGATCATTTCTCGAACAAAACCAAGTGTCCATCGTCGCCTCAATGCCTTGCTACTCCCCCGAAAACGTCGAAGCCCAACGGGGACACGGCGTCTTCGACCGCAGCATTTTGGCTCTGCAGGAATTAAACCAGCGGGGGTTCGGAACCGGCCATCCCCGCAAAACCCTCGACCTCGTCTACAACCCCAACGGAGCCAAACTCCCCCCCTCGCAGATGGAACTGGAAAAAGACTACAAGGAAGAGCTCCTCAAACATTTCGGCATCACCTTCGACCGTCTGATTACCATCACCAACCTCCCCATCGCTCGCTTCGCAAGATACCTCCACCGTGAGGGCCTCTATGAAGACTATCTAAAGACTCTTATTGACGCCTTTAACCCGGCAACTGTTGATCATCTCATGTGCCGCGACACCATCAGCGTGGGCTGGCAGGGCGAGATCTACGACTGTGACTTCAATCAAATGCTGGGACTGCAGATGACAGGAGATCGTGATCGTAAACTCTCCCTTTGGGACATTACTCCCGACCAACTCGAAGGACGCGCCATCGCCACAGGAGAGCACTGCTACGGCTGCACCGCCGGAGCCGGCTCTTCCTGCGGCGGATCACTGGTCGACTGAGCCGATCTCCCTCTGAAACAAGAACCAGCAGCACTTCCATGAGCATTCAGCCTCTCGACTACCACACCAATTCACAGGATTACTACGGACGAGTTCTCGGCTCGAGCAAAGACCTCAAGACTTCGGCTTGCTGCGAAAACTCATCGCCGCCTGCTTGGCTGAAGCCACTCTACAGTCATCTCAACTCCGAAATCATCGAAAAAAGCTACGGTTGTGGTTCACCGATTCCGGTCGAACTCAAAGGTTGCACAGTCCTCGATCTCGGATGTGGTACCGGTCGCGATGTCTACCTCGCTGCGCAACTCACCGGCCCCGAGGGAAAAGTGATCGGTGTCGATTTCACCGAGGAACAACTCGAGGTCGCCCGACGAAATCTCCCTTCCCAGATGGAGCGATTTGGTTTCGCGCAGGCGAACGTCGAATTCCGCCACGGCCCACTAGAAGACCTCTCCGCACTGGGCATCGCCGATCAATCCATCGATGTGGTCATCTCGAACTGCGTTCTCAACCTTTGCCCGGATAAGGCCTCCGTCATCCGAGAGATCTTCCGAGTCCTAAAGCCAGGCGGTGAACTCTACTTCTCCGACGTATTCGCTTCTCGAAGACTCCCGCCGGAATTGGCGAATGACCGAGACTTCCACGGCGAATGCCTCGGAGGCGCGTGGTATTGGGAGGACTTTCGGCGCCTTCTCGCTCTCTCAGGCTGCCCTGACTATCGGGTGATCTCCCGCTCGACCCTGAACCTCGAAGATCCGAGGATGGCTGCGATCTCACAGGGGATTACCTTCGATTCCGCCACGGTCCGCTGCTTCAAACTTTCGAATTTGGAAGATCGCTGCGAAGATTATGGCCAATCCGTGACCTATCTCGGGACGATTCCTCAGCACCCCCGAACTTTTCCTCTCGATCCCGGTCACAACTTCGAACTGGGTAAACCCGAACGGGTCTGCGGCAACTCAGCTGCGATGATCGAGGAAACCCGTTTCTCCCGCCATTTTTCCGTCACTGGCGATCGTTCCCGACATTTTGGACTCTTCCCCTGTGGCCCCGGCGATCAAGGGACCGAACCCGGAAGTTGTTGCTAGGATCCAGCCCGTAATCCGATACCGCACCGATTTTCTCATGAACTTCCTGAAACGCTACGCAAATTGGCTCCACCTACAGTGGCCCGCCGGGAAGGTCGAAAAACTCCCCCTGGCCGGAGAGGACGGTGAAACCAACGTGGAGGGCATTCGGGTTGTTGGCGACCTCACCGGAATCCCTCTCCTCAAGTTCAGTGCCGATACCGGCGCGAAAGCGGTGCGTGCCTTTCTCGAAGAATCGCGGTTTGAACCGTCCCGTGATCCCGAGGACAAAATACTCGACGTGGCAATCATCGGCGGCGGCGTTTCCGGCATCGCCGCCGCCCGGGAGGCCCGTCAAAAAAAGCTCCATTTCGCGGTATTTGAGTCGAAGGAATCGTTTTCGACCATTCGTAATTTCCCCAAGGGCAAGCCGATCTTCACTTACCCCACGGACATGGAGCCAACCGGAGGAATGCACTTTCGCTCTGAGGTAAAGGAAGACCTCGTCGAAGAGCTGGAAGCGCAACAGCAAGACGCGCAGATCGAGCCAGTCTCTGCCAAAATCGAATCGATTACCCGTCAGGGTGATCATCTCTTCCTCAATAAAGACGAAGGTGAGCCCGTTGTCGCCCGCGCGGTTGTGGTGGCGATTGGCCGCAGCGGGAATCATCGTAAACTAGAGATCCCTGGAGAGGAAAAAGACAAGGTCTTCAACCGACTCCACGACCCAAAGGAATTCACCGGCCAAAAGGTGCTCATCGTCGGCGGCGGGGACAGCGCCGCCGAAGCCGCAATCGCCCTCGTAGAGGCGGGAGTGGAGGTCACGCTCAGCTATCGCAAAGCGGAACTCACGCGCCCCAAACCGGAAAACGTCGAAAAGATCAAATCCCTTTCCTCGAGCTCCGACGAGAAGCTCGCCCTGAAACTGGAGACGGAGCCCACCGCGATCCATGACGATGCCGTCGTCCTTCGGTCGCGTCAGTCCGATCAGGAGGAGACAATCGAGAATGATGTGGTCTTCGCCCTCATCGGTCGGGAGCCGCCTCTCGAGTTTTTTAGACGATCAAAACTGAAGGTACTGGGGGATCGAAGCCTGTCCTTTTGGTTGGGCATGGGAGCCTTCGTCCTTTTCTGCTTTTGGCTCTATCACTGGAAAGGAGGCAAGCCGGTCCCGTTCTACGGATACCTCCCGAACTGGCTCTCACCAAATCCCGGAGCACTCTCCAATTGGCTTCAAAACCTGAGCGGCACTATCGGGTCTTGGTTTCGGGATCCTGCCACTCTTCTGGGCACAGTCTCCCGCTCGGCTTCCACACCATCGTTTTACTACACCCTCGCCTATTCTGCAGTCGTCGTGATCTTCGGGATTCGGCGTATCCGCTATCGCAAGACCCCTTACATCACCGTCCAAACCTATACCCTGATGGCGGTTCAGGTCCTCCCTCTTTTCATTCTCCCTGAAATCATCCTGCCTTGGCTCGGACACAATGGAGCCTACGATTCCGGCTTGGGAAAATGGTTTGCCGATACCTTTTTCCCGTCTGTCAACTATGACCCCAATGGACGGGAATACTGGCGGGCCTACGGATTCATTCTAGCCTGGCCTTTGATGGCTTGGAACTGGTTCACCGCTCAACCTCTCTGGGGCTGGCTCATCGTGGGATCCATTCAGACTTTCGTCATCCTCCCGCTGATAATCCGTCGCTGGGGCAAAGGTGCTTATTGCGGATGGATTTGCTCCTGCGGAGCTTTGGCCGAAACCCTCGGCGATCGGCACCGACACAAAATGCCTCACGGGCCGAAGTGGAACCGTCTCAATCTTCTCGGGCAGGGAATTCTCGCATTCGCAATCCTTCTCATGATCGTTCGGATTGTAGGCTGGATCGCTGGCCCCGACTCTCTGGCTTCCTGGATTTTCACCGAAGGGGCCTCCAAGCTTCCCCTCCTCAACTACGGGTGGTTTGTTGATCTCTTTCTGGCCGGGGTGCTGGGCTACGGGCTCTATTTTTGGTTCAGTGGCCGTATGTGGTGTCGCTTCGCCTGCCCTCTCGCCGCCCTGATGCACATATACGCCCGTTTTTCGCGGTTCCGAATTTTCGCCGAGAAAAAAAAGTGCATTTCGTGCAATGTGTGCACCTCTGTCTGCCATCAAGGGATCGACATTATGAATTTTGCCAATAAAGGTCTCCCCATGGAAGATCCTGAATGCGTCCGCTGCTCGGCCTGCGTCCAATCCTGTCCCACGGGAGTTCTCTCGTTTGGTCGTTACGATAAAGAGATGCGCCCCGTTTACGATCTCCTCAATGCGAGTCCCGTTCAAAAGAACGAAAACGATAAATCTTAGAACCTTCCTTTTCCTATGATCGCTTTTATCACCGGTTCCGGTTTTTACGAGTTAGAGGGCTTCGCTCCCGAAGAACACGACACCCGCTTCGGCACCGTTCGTCTCCTCCGTGGTGATGTCCAAGGAAATCCCGTTCTCATACTCCCCCGACACGGATCAGGTCATCGAAACCTCCCGCACCAGATCACACATCGTGCCAATCTTACCGCTCTCAAGGAGGCCGGCGCCACTGCCATCGTCTCCTGCACTGTCTGTGGGGTGACCAACGGCACATGGGAGCTCGGCTCCCCCATCGTCGCCAACGATCTTTGGTTCCCGGACAATCGACTCGGGGATGGTTCGGCCTGCACCGTCTTTACGGAACCGGGAGAATCCGGCCGTGGACACCTCCTCGCTGGATCTTTCTTTCATACGGCTCTTTCCCAATCGATCCGTGACTACTTCGAGTGCCAAGGAGGCAAGTGTTTCTCCGGTTGCTATGCTCATGGCAACGGACCTCGATTCAACTCTCGAGCCGAGATCCGGGGGATTCAGGCAGCCGGGGCAGACTTCATTTCCCAGACATGTGGTCCCGAGGCCATCATGGCCAACGAGCTTGAGATTCCCTTCGCACTCGCCGGTTTCGGAGTCGATTTCGCCAACGGAGTGAAAGAGAAGCCGACTCCGATTCAGGTTCTCCAAGTCAATATGGGGCGTGCAAAAACCGCTTTTGTCGGGCTCATCTACGCCATCGCGTCATCGGGAGAAAAATACAAATTCGAGAACTTCGTTTACCGCTTCGATTGAGTCGTTCAACCCAAACAGACAAGCCTTCCCCGAGGATTCTCGCCTTTCTGAAGGCGCCGATTTCCGGTTCGGTTAAAACCCGACTCGCGCGGGAAATCGGGAATGAAGAAGCAACCAGGATCTACCGCATGCACGTCGAACGACAGATTGCGGCCCTCCCGCCCGATTGGCCCGTCGAAATCCATTTCGCCCCACCCGATGCCGAATCAATGATGAGTGAATGGCTGGGCAGCGAGTTCAGTTACATCCCCCAAACCGGAAGAGATTTGGGGGAGCGAATGCACAATGCCGTGAAAAGCGCTTTTGCCGACGGTGCGGAGAAAGTCATTTGCATCGGGGGCGACTGCCCCGACCTCGGAGAGAAGGAACTGCGGGAATCGGAAGAGAAGTTGCACCAAGGCAACGATCTAGTCTTCGGCCCCACCTTCGACGGAGGCTACTACCTGATGGGTCTGTCCAAACCATGTGACGAGGTATTTGAATCCATTCCCTGGAGCTCTTCCAAAACCCTGACCGCCTCACTCCTCCATGCCAAAAGATTTGGGCGATCCTTCACCTTGCTCGAGACCAAAGTAGACGTCGACGATCTGGATGATTGGGAAAAGGCAAAGCACCTCTTTGCCCTCGCAAAATAGCTCTCCCCAATTCGATCCCCGATCTTGCCAATCGGTGCAACCGAATCAAGCTAGGGGCCATGGCTGCTGAATCCAATTCGTCTCTCGCCGGAGTTTTCAATGCGCGCCTTCCTCAACGCGAGGGCCGATTTCGACTATCTTTTTCCGATGGGCTGCTCACATCGATTTCGCCGGAATCTTCGAGCAGCCCCAGCGAGGGTTGGATCGACGCAAAAGGTGGCCTCGTCACCCCGCCATTCGTCGATCCCCACTTCCACCTCGACTCAGTCCATAGCATTGACGAAACCGGAGAGAATGTCAGCGGCACCCTCCTCGAAGGGATCGCACTCTGGAAAAAATACAAAACCAACCTTCGCCCGGATCAGATTCTCGAACGAGCCCGCACCTATTGCCAAGAAGTTCAGGCGCTGGGGCTACAGGCAATCCGCAGCCATGTTGATGTGTCCTACGAGAGTCTAGCGGGAGTCGAGGCTCTGATCCAACTACGGGACGAATTCGCCGGAAAAATCGACATCCAACTGGTTGCCTTTCCCCAAGACGGATTCTACCGCAATCCTCAAGGTGAGGCTCTCCTATTAAAAGCCCTCGACACCGGCATTGATGTAATCGGAGGTATTCCTCATTTTGAAAGAACCTACGACGAAGGAAGCCGATCCGTAGACCGAATCTGCCAAATCGCAGCCGACCGAGGAATCCGCGTCGACCTTCACTGCGATGAAACTGACGACGGAGCCTCTCACCACGTCGAAACTCTTGCAGCCAAGACCATCCAATACGGTCTCACCGGACGAACGGCAGCGTCACACACCACCTCTCTCCATTCTGCCGATGACGCTTGGTTTGCAAAACTTCTTCCTCTCCTCGGCGAAGCGGGCATCACCATCATCCCCAATCCTCTGATCAACCTCACGCTGCAAGGAAGATTCGACCATTATCCCAAACGGCGGGGAATCACCCGTATTCCTGAACTCGACAGCACCGGAATTCCCGTAGCCCTAGGCCAAGACTGCGTCCGCGACCCATGGTATCCTCTCGGCACAGGCAACCTCCTAGACGTAGCCCACATGACCGTTCACGGCAGCCAGATGACCGGGATTGACCAAATGAACCGCCTCCTCCCCATGATCTCATCCAACGGAGCTACTGCCATGGGCCTGAAAGGATATTCTCTCAAAGAGAACGAACCCGCCCACCTTCTGATTTTCCAGGAGTCCAGTTTCATCGAACTATTGAGAAAGCGCCCCCGTCCCACAACGATCATTAGGACAGGGGAAGAGATCGAAATCAGATCCCAATAATCTTTTTAGATTATCCGAAAAGGCCCTTCCGAAGCCCAGTTCCCACAGAGAGCCCTTTCCAGTCGCTCCCTCGTAGAGAATGAGGCCTTCGAGCCCGCTTCCCATCCGGTTCATCTTCCAGGAACTTCCGCACAAAATCCTCTGATCCCAGCACCATCCCGTCCGAAAAATACCGCACCCGGCACCGCAAAACCACCGAAAGGGGCAACTTCCCCTTCTCCTCCTGCAAAACTCGCACCGCTTCTTCGTGAGAGATAGACTCTTTCCCTTCTTTCTCTCCATCGCCAGCCCCATACAAAGTCTGCCGATACCCAGCCAGATCCTTATCCACCACAGAGAGCCCAGCCCGGGCCAACCGCCCGCCCCCAAGAGCCTCCGCATACCCGCAAAACCGATAATCCTTAGGATCCGAAACCAACCCAGCACGAACCGCGTTCAGGTCAATATAGGCCGCCACAGTCCGCAAAGCCCACCGATCCCCTTCGACCAAAACACTCTTAAAGCGAGCCGACCAAAGCGGACCAAACCGATCCCGTGACCGGTTAAACCAAAGCGTAAACCGAAGCTTCAAAGTCCGCATAAACTCTGAAACATCATGCATCCGACGAGTAAGCTCCTTCCTCAATTCCCTCCCATCAAGGAAGTTATCCTTCAAATGCCCCTCCAAAACCTCCGCGGGCATCGGATTCCAAGGAGTAGGCTTAGGATACAACTTCCGATAACGACGAACCAACTCCTCATCCGAAACCTCAGTCCCTGCCGGTGGCACCTCCACCAAAATATGGAAGTGGTTCTTCATCACCGCATAAGTAACCACCCGCACCCCAGAGAACTCAGCAACCTGCCAGATCATCTTCCGCAAAACCTCCCTCTCCCGATCTCCAAAGAGAGCCTCCCCATTCACCGTCCGACTCATCAGATGATGATAAGACAATTGGTCCAATACATGAAGTCTGCGCCTGCCCATGATGGCCACTCTCT
The DNA here is from genome assembly GCF_014230055.1 of Puniceicoccus vermicola. Lineage (NCBI taxonomy): Bacteria > Pseudomonadati > Verrucomicrobiota > Opitutia > Puniceicoccales > Puniceicoccaceae > Puniceicoccus > Puniceicoccus vermicola. The sequence goes on from NZ_JACHVA010000127.1 coordinate 162,340, forward strand.
ACCCTGCAGATAGGTTAGTCAAACTAAATAAAACAGTTATATTAAAATCCAAACAAACTGAACCAGTTGACCTCACCTGAAAAAAAACCTTTTGATGGGAGGTAATGTATCTATTCCGCATTTTCGCTATTATCACTTTCATGTTCCTCACCCACGCAAAACTCTCCGCTGAAGACTCATTTCCTTGGCCTCAGGAAACCTCGGATCTTAGTCCTGATCCCGAAATCCGTTTTGGCAGTCTGCCGAACGGTATGGGCTATTTGATCCGGACCTCTTCCGAGCCTCCAGAGCGGGTGAGCCTTCGACTTGTGGTGCAGGCCGGTTCCCTCATGGAAACTGAGGAGCAGCGGGGCCTAGCCCACTTTCTGGAGCATATGGCTTTCAACGGGACTCGGAATTTTGCCTCAGGCGAAATGGTCGAGTATTTTCAGCGATTGGGAATGGCTTTTGGGGCCGACACCAATGCCAGCACAGGGTTTGATCGCACCCAGTACAAACTAGAACTCCCCAACGGGGATCCGGACCTTCGGACGGAGAGTCTTCGGCTTCTTCGCGACTATGCCGATGGGGTCCTGCTTGCATCGGAAGAGATTGAAAAAGAACGCGGTATTATTCTTTCGGAGAAAAACAGCCGGGATACCGTCGATTTTCGGACGTTTCAGACTGAAATCGGATTTCTTCTTCCTGGGACCAAGTTCGCCAACCGTATGCCGATCGGACTCGAAGAGGTGATTACCAATGTCCCCCGCGAGCAGTTTGTCAGCTTCTACGAAAGTTGGTACCATCCCGAACGAACCTTCTTGGTCGCCACCGGCGATATCGATCCGGACGCATGGGAGTCGGCAATCCGCGAAGCGTTTTCATCCTTCGGTGATGATAAGGGCCCTGCTCCAGAGGATCCTATTCTAGGTGAGGTTTCCTTTGAAGGGATTGAAGCTCTCGTGCATCGCGAACCCGAAGGAAAGGCAGTGCGCTTTGAGGTTTCTACGGGTCAAGCGATCGACGATCTTCCTGACACCGAAGCTCGTCGTATCCGGGAGGGACAACTACAGATTCTCAATGCGATACTTTCGCGACGCATGGAGAGGCTGGCCCGTGACGAGGACTCCCCTATCCTCTCTAGCTATGCCTACAGCTATCCACTCTACGAATTTGTGGAACTTTCGGGAATTTCGGCCACGGTCCGTCCCGACGAATGGGCCGATGGCGTCGGTATCGTCGAGCAAGAATTACGCAAAGCCCTTGAGCATGGCTTCGCCGAAGCGGAGATTTTAGAGGCGGAAGCGAATCTTCTCAGGGCTGCCCGAGAAAAGGTTGACGGACAGGAAACCCGCAAATCCTCTTCTTGGGCTGACGAATACGCCTTTCTCGTTAATTCAGCGCGGGTGCCGCTCTCACCCGAGCAGGAATTGAGTATTGCGGAAGAAGCAGCGTCTTTGTCCACCCCGGCTACCTTGCAGCAGCTGCTTCAAGGTATCTGGTCGGATAATGGCCGTCGTCTTTTCCTGACGGGACCGGTTCCCGAAGGAGTCGAGGCCGAAGACCTCATTGCGGTTTACGAAACTTCCTCCTCCACTGAAGTTGCGGCTACCGAGATGCTCTCCGACCTCACTTTCCCCTATGCTGCCACCGGTGCGTCCGAGCCTACGGAGGTCACTCGTCACGAGGATCCTGAGCTGGCTCAAGCCCAGTACGCCAACGGCGTTCGAGCCAATTGGAAAAAGACTCCATTTGAAGAAGAGTCCATCCTCATCACCATTCGAATCGGAGGAGGAGGTCTTTCTCTACCGGATGATCAACCGGGGATTGCCCGTCTGGCCGAGGGTGCGTTCCTCCAAGGTGGACTGGCCGAAATCTCCTTTGACGATCTTCAAACCGTAACTGCCGGCCGCACAGTCAGCACCCGGTTTTCCGTCTCAGAAGATTCTTTCCAACTCCAAGGACAAACACGTCCCGAAGATCTGGACCTCCAACTCGACATCCTCCGCGCTTTCCTCCTCGATCCTGGTTTTCGCTCCGAAGGTCTCAGCCTGTTCCGCCGTTCGATCGACTCCCAATACCGCGAGATCGAATCCACTTGGCAGGGCATTCTCCAAAGCGAGGCTTGGCCTTTCCTCTATGGGAACTACGGCCTGCAAAACTTCCCGAGCAAGGATGAGCTGAAAGAACGGAATTTCGAAGAACTCCGGGAATGGCTCGTTCCCCAGTTCCAGAATGGCTACTTGGAGGTCTCGGTCGTCGGCGATTTTGAAGAAGACTCATTGGTCGCCTCATTGGACCGAGTCTTTGGCACCCTTCCCGGCAAACGTCCCAGCTCTCCACAATACACCGTCGGAGAGGATGGGCCCGTATTCCCTGAAGGCGAGCAACGTGAATTTGCAGTCAAATCCGATATCCCACAGGGCTCAGCGATGGTAGCGTTCCCCTCCGCCGGATTGGCCCCGGTGGAAGAAAGCCGTCGGCTCTCCCTGCTCTCTTCTGTTCTTGACGACCGTCTCCGCCTCAAGATCCGCGAAGAATCCGGCCAAGCGTATTCCTACACGGCCTCGAACCGACCTAGTGACACCTACGATTTCGGCATCTTTTTCGGCATCGCAATTCTTTCGCCCGAAAAGGTATCTCCTGTCGCCCAGCAAATCATGGAGGTCGTCGAGTCGCTAGGCACAGAGCCCATCACCGAGGACGAGCGACTACGCGCCCTGGCCCCGAACCTCAAACAGCTTGAGGACATGCGGCGCAACAACCGATACTGGCTCCGAGTCCTGAATGGCTCGCAAGTTGAGCCCGAGCAGATCGAGTGGTCGCGGACACTTCTGGAAGGGTACCAAGCGATCACCGTCGAGGATCTGCAAAAAACCGCCGAGACCTATCTCGTCCCCGAGAAAGCCGCATGGGTGGAAATCGCCTCCCCGATTCCCGTCGAGAGTCAATAGAACGGCTGCGGAGCAAGTCGAGAAGGTAAACTTTCTACTCGTAACACGACGTTCACCGCCCTAGAAAACACCGCTTATGGAAAAATCCCTTATCATTCTGAAACCCGATTGTATGGCAGCCAACAATGCCGGCGAAGTAATCTCGCGATTCGAGAATGCTGGCTTCACAATCGTGGCCGCGAAGATGGCTCGGCTCGATTCTTCCATCCTGCGCGAGCACTATGCCCACGTTGCGGACAAGCCTTTCTTTCCGGAAATTGAGTCCTTCATGAGCTCACGACCCGTGATTTTCCTCGTTCTCGAGGGTGAAGGAGTCGTCCAAAAAGTCCGCGATCTTCTCGGACCCACTGATTCCGCTGAGGCTCCTGCGGGAACCATTCGCGGCGACTTGGGTACGGACAAAATGAAAAATGTGGTCCACGCATCCGACAGTGTTGAAAACGCCTCGATCGAAATCGATCGTTTCTTCCGCTCGGAAGAACTCTGCGCGGACTGAGCGCAGTGACTGAAGATCCCAGCACAGAGGATGTCTTCGATTCCATCGAAGAAGCCATAGCGGAAATCGCTGCCGGGCGCATGGTGATCGTCACCGATGACGAGAACCGCGAGAATGAAGGTGATTTGGTATTGGCGGCCTCTAAGGTGTCGCCCGAGGCCATCAACCAGATGATCCAAGAGGCAGGCGGCCTAATCTGCGCCCCTACCCTGAGCCATCAGCTTACGCGATTGGGCATCAACCAGATGGTCGTCGACAACCGGGAAAGCCATCGCACGGATTTCTCGGTGTCTGTAGACGCCGCTGAGGGGATCTCCACGGGTATCAGTGCCTATGATCGGGCCCAGACCATCCGGATCCTGGCGAATCCGGATGCGACTCCGGACATGCTGGTGCAGCCTGGTCATATCTTCCCTCTTCGCTCCCGTCCGGGCGGGGTTCTCCAGCGCGCCGGTCACACCGAAGCGGCAGTGGATCTAGCGACCCTCGCCGGACTCCACCCGAGCGGAGTGATCTGCGAGATCCTGAACAAGGATGGGACGATGGCACGGCTTCCGGAGCTCCTCGCCTTCAAGAAGAAACACAGCTTGAAGATGGTCTCCATCGCCCAGCTGATCGAATATCGGCACAAGCGGGAAAAATTGGTGGAGCCGATCGGATTGAAGAAGGTGGAAACAGACTTTGGAACCTTCGACCTCCATTTGTTCCGAAGCATTCTCGACAACCGTGTCCACCTCGCTCTTACGATGGGAGAACTCGACGGAGATCCCACGCTCGTCCGCGTCCAAGGGGAAAACCTACTCTCGGACGTCTTCGGAGCCAGCTTCCGCGAAAATCTGGTCCGGCCTGCGATGAAGCGGATTGCTGAGGAAGGGAAAGGGGCCGTCGTATATATCGAACAGTCGAACGGAGGATTTCGCCTTGATCCCAAGACCGGTCAACTCTCCGACCAAGACGGCCTCGGAGGTGCACCGATGGACTTCCGCGACTATGGCATGGGAGCTCAGATCCTTTCTGAACTCGGCCTTTGCAAAATCCGTTTGCTCACCTCCCGCCCGCGCAAGGCAATCGCTCTCGAGGGATACGATCTGCAAATCGTGGAGCAGGTCCAAGTCGTCGATCATAACTTTGACCAAGAAGAATCTGAATGAGCTTTGACCAAGCAATTTCCGACCAAAAGCTGGAAGGCAAAGGTCTCCGTATCGGTATCGTCGCCGCGTGCTATAATGGTGAGCGCGTAAACAAGCTACTCAACCTAGTCGTTCAGGAGCTTGAGAAGCTCGGGGTGGATCAAACGGAGATTCGAGTGGAGAGAGTTCCTGGAGCGATGGAGATCCCCTTCGCCGCTTCCCGACTCTCCCAATCCTCCGATTACCATGCGCTGATTGGACTCGGAGTCGTAATCGCCGGCGACACGAATCATCACGATGTGATCGGATACACCACCGCGTCATCCCTCCAACAGATTTCCATCGCGACCGGAGTCCCCGTGGTTAACGGAATCCTGGTCGTTGAGACAGAACAGCAAGCCTCTGATCGCTTGGGCGACAAAGTCGACCGAGGAGCAGAATTCGCCCGGGCTGCCATTGCCTTGGCCAACTTGGATCTTTAATTTCATGCCGAACGAGAAACAACCAGAAGGAGCCTCCGTGCCTGCGCGCAAGCCCTCGCGACGACGTCAGAACCGAGTGGCGGCCATGCAATTCCTCTACCTGTACGAATCCAATCGGGGCGATACGCTCACCGAGCTCCTATTGGGGTTCATGGATACTCAGGAGAAGGAACGCGACTACTACCAATTTGCGGAAGAACTCATTCACGGAACGATAGGCAACCTCGAAGAAATCGACGCCAAAATCCAATCTCTCGCGAGCAACTGGAAGTTTGACCGGATCGCCCGTGTGGACTTGGCCATCCTGCGCATGGCCTGCTTCGAACTCCTTCATCGGTCCGATATCCCCCCGGTGGTGACGATCAATGAGGCGATCGATCTCGGGAAAGAATACTCGAATCAGGAGAGCCGACGGTTCCTCAATGGAGTCCTCGACCGGATGTCCAGCGAGCTCGGACGCCCACTGCGAGAGGCCGAATAACCCAGCCCCTGGATTCCGATGAGCGAAGAGAAAAAAGGATTTTTCCGTCGTTTCCGTGAAGGCCTCAAAAAGAGCACCCGCGGTTTTACCAGCGCTGTTGGCGGCGTATTCAGTCGTGGCAAACTGGATGAGGACTCCCTGAATGCAATTGAGGAAGCTCTATTCGGCGCGGATTTCGGTGTTGAAACCGCAGAAGAGGTAATGGAAGCGATCCGCAAGGAATATCGAAAGAACCGAGACCTGCGCGGAAAGGAAGCGGCAGAGATCGGAGCCCGAGTCCTCGAAGGTATTCTTGAAGGGGCCGAGGGGAATTTCGTACCCGGCACCAATCACCCCTCTGTCATTGCCCTCGTCGGCGTCAATGGATCCGGCAAGACGACCACCTCCGCCAAAATCGCTTGGCGCTTCAAGGAGACCGGTTCCACTGTCCTCGTAGGTGCCTGCGACACCTTCCGTGCGGCCGCCAATGAGCAGCTCAAGGTCTGGAGCGATCGACTCGATATTGAGATAATCGGCAGTCATCAAGGGGCGGATCCCGCAGCCGTAGCCTTCGACAGTTTTGCGGCCGCTCAAAAACGCAACAAAGACCTTCTCGTCCTCGACACAGCCGGTCGTCTCCACACGAAGAGTAATCTCATGGAGGAGTTGAAGAAGGTTCGCCGTGTTCTCGGCAAACAGCGTGAAGGCACGCCCGAAGAGCGCTGGCTCGTCGTCGACGGTAGCCATGGTACGAACTCGATCCAGCAAGCCCGGATTTTCCACGAAGCTTTTGACCTCACCGGCCTCGTCATCACGAAATTGGACGGCACCAGTCGGGGTGGAGCTCTCGTCGGCATCTATCGTGAGATGAACCTTCCGATCTATTACGTAGGCCTCGGTGAACAACCGGAAGATCTTCAGCCATTTTCCGTCAAGGAATACTGCGAAGCCATTTTCGCCAGCGGCGAGGAATGATTGTCGGATCCCTGCGAATCGCTGCATCCAAAGGCTGTGTCAGATCACCGAAAATTTCCCGAATCGGGAGTTTCAACGCTCGTAAACTCCCCTAAGGAAGCGGTCGACGAATACAGCCTGACCTCAATTCTCCGTAGGAAGTGCCGCCAAAACCTCTATTGCCAAAAATCAGCTTCGTGCTAGAACGGAACAAATGGAATCCCTGACCGTCAAACTCGGCGACCGCTCTTATCCGATTCGTATTGGCTTCGAACTCTTCGAAAGCCTCCTCGAATCAACCCACCTCAACCGTGACCGCCGGAGCGGACGCAAATGCGCTATCGCAGTCGACGCAGGAGTTCTCGAACACCATCAGCCGATGCTGGATGAGGCTTTTGAGGAAATTCCCCGCTGGATCATGCCCGTCGGGGAGAGGTCAAAATCCCTGAAAACGGCCGAAGATCTCCTTCAATTCCTGGCAACCCAAGGGATGGATCGTTCCTCCTTCCTGATCGCTATTGGAGGGGGCGTATTGGGCGACTTGGCTGGGTTTTGCGCATCGATCTATCTTCGCGGGATCGAATTTTATCAGATCCCCACAACTCTCCTCTCGATGGTGGACAGCTCCGTCGGCGGCAAAACGGGGGTAAATCTCCCCGCCGGCAAGAATCTGGCGGGGGCCTTCCAGCAACCACTGGGAGTTTCCGCTTGGCTGCCATTTCTTCGAACCCTTTCTATCCGCGAGTTTTCCGCGGGAATGGCGGAGGTCATCAAATACGGCCTCCTTGCCGATGAAGATCTCTTCCATCTGCTGGAGAAGAGCGGCACCATCACCGCAGATTCTCCGGTATTGGAGAATCTCGTCGCCCGCTGCTGCCAAATCAAAGCCGATATCGTTGCCGATGACGAACGCGAGCAAGCATCAGAGGGTGGTCGCGCCCTCCTCAACCTAGGCCACACTTTCGGCCATGCAATCGAGGCCATTGCCGGATACGGAGAATATCTCCATGGTGAAGCCGTGGCGATCGGCCTCCTCATGGCCGTACGCTATTCCGAAGAAACTGGTATCCTGTCCAAAGGAAATTTCGAGCGGGTCAAGAAACTGATCATTACCAACGGTCTTCCGGACCAGTTGCGGTCGCCCCTCGATACGGAGAGCCTTCTCACCGCGATGGCTCGCGACAAAAAGGTGCGCGAAGGCAAACTTCGTCTGATTGTCCTCGAGTCGATCGGAACATCCCGAGTCGTCGAGGCAGCTGACTCATTCCTACTTCGTGAACTCTGGCACGAGTTCGGCGCCCAAGGCTGACGGAGCTTTTTCCGTCAAAGCTCCATTTTCCAGCTATCTATTTTCTAAACGTTTTTCACAACCTCGGACCTTGCCGCGGAATTTGCTTTGAAGGGGATCTGCTCCTCCGAGCAAGCTCGCTCTAAATCCCTTTTCTATGAAGTTTATCGAATGGCTCCTGATCACTTTCTACATTGGATGTGGAACTGTGCTCTTCCTCTATGGTCTCAATTGCTACTGGCAAGTTTTCTTCTTTGTTCGCGGACAGCGCTTTCTCAAGAAGCAATCGGAGAAGGCCGATCGTCTCGCCGAAGAGATGTGGGCACACCCGGATTCCCTACCCATCGTCACAACCCAGATTCCTCTCTACAATGAATTCAATGTAGCCGCGCGGATCATGGAAGCCGTCGCGGGAATCGACTATCCCAAAGACCGACATCAGATTCAGGTTCTCGATGATTCCAACGACGAGACCTGTAGTCTGATCGACCAGATATCTGCGACTCTGAAAGAAAAAGGTCATTGGGTCGAAGTGTTTCGACGAGACAATCGGGAAGGCTTTAAAGCCGGCGCACTGAAAGCTGCACTGGAGGAAGCTCAGGGCGACTACGTCGCAATCTTTGACGGAGACTTCGTGCCGACTCCCCAGTTCATGCGGCAGACGCTACCTCTGCTCATCCATGAAAAGGATCTCGCTCTCGTTCAGGGAAGATGGACGCACCTCAACCCGAAAGAGAACCTTCTATGCCGTGCCCAGTCTGTCGGGATCGACGGACACTTCTCCATCGAGCAGGCCGCCCGAGCATCCAACGACCTTTTCCTCAATTTCAATGGAACGGCGGGGCTCTGGCGCAAGAAAGCCATCTACGACTGCGGTAATTGGGAAGGCGATACCCTCACCGAGGATATGGATTTGAGCTACCGCGCCCAACTTGCGGGCTGGCGGCTTACGTTCCGATCAGAAGCGGTGGTCCCAGCAGAGCTGCCTTCCACTTTCATTGCCTTCAAAAATCAGCAATTTCGCTGGGCTAAGGGTTCCATCCAAACTGCCCGGAAATTGTATCCGCGAGTTTGGAAATCTGGCCGCAGTTTCGTTGCTCGGCTCCAAGCCCTGTTTCACCTCACCCACTACGGCATTCATCCTGTCATTATCCTGATCGCCCTCATGAGCTTGCCGATGATGTTCATCGTACCCGATCAGATCGGCATTCTCGTACGGATTTTTGGAGTGGCTTCGATCTTTGTCGCCGCAGTAGGCCCCAATTCACTCTACGTGGTGAGTCAACGGCACCTTTACCCCAAAGATTGGCCTAAGCGGATTCTCTTCCTCCCGATCCTGACCGTGATCGGCTTGGGGATCTCCGTATCGAACTGCCGGGGCGTCATCGAAGGCCTCGCAGGAATTCAAAGCGAATTTGTCCGCACCCCGAAAAAGGGCTCAAACAATAAAATCAGGTATCAAGCGAAAGCCTCTTGGGTGATCTGGGCGGAAATCTTCCTCGCCATTTACTGCGGGATCTCCCTCCTCCTTCACATTATTCTCGGTGTTTGGGGGATCGCGCCCTTCCTTCTCCTCTACACTCTGGGATATTCTTTCGTAGGGTTCCGTTCCCTTATCGAAATTCGCCAATCCAATCCTCTCCGCGCGCAGCCAGATTCAAACGGATTGGCCCAACCTAACTCTCAGTCCGCAGGCGCAACGGGATGAACTCCGTATCTTTCCGCTGGATCCTCTTTCTAGCGGGAGCCATCTGTTTGGCAGTTGGTTGCCTTCCCTTCTCTCTTCTCGAATCTGTTGAAGCGCCCTCCCTCGGGCGTGTCTATGGATATGCGCTTCAGGGGATCGGACTTACCCTCTGCTGGGGTTTCTTCCCTCTTGCGACCACTAAGCCGAAACAAAGCATCCTCCTCATTCTGGGCCTCAGCGTAGCCCTGCGCCTCCTTCTCTTTCCCGCCCCTGCCAGCGACGACCTTCACCGCTACCGCTGGGAAGGCAAACTGACGATCTCGGGAGAAATTCCATTTGCTCAACCGGCTGATGATCCATCACTCGCAAACTTCCGAGATGCCGATTGGGAGAGGATGAATCATAAGGACAAGGGCACAATCTATCCCCCCTTGGCTCAACTCACATTCGGTAGTCTAGCCCTGATATCATCTCCCGAGACAACCCCAATCGCAGAGAAAGTAATATTCTCTCTAGCCGATCTCGGGACCATTTTCCTAGTTCTCGTTCTGTTGCGTAAACGTCGGTTGCCCCTGTCCTATTCGCTATTCTATGCGGTAAACCCAATTACTCTCCTCTCTTTCGCTGGGGAGGCGCACTACGATTCGTTATTCATTCTTCCTTTGGTCGGATCGATCGTCGCACTGGAATCAGGACGCTCTCGCCTCTCTTGGGTGCTCTTGGCGGTATCGATTCAGTTCAAATTGATCAGCCTCATAATTCTACCCATTTGGATCCTACGACGCCAATTCCGCGGCATTGCATTGGGAATCGGCGTTCTCCTGATCCCATGGATTCCATTTCTAGGAGGAATTCCTGCCTGGACCCGCTCTGTTGCCGAATTTGGCGGCAGCGGAACCTTTCAAGGCCTGATCCCCTTTCTCCTCAGGGCCCTAAATTTGTCAGAGAACTTAGCTCCGCCGATCGGTGGCATTCTCTTCCTCAGCATCCTCGGATGGACTTTCTATAAAGGAGGGGCCGCTGCCAGCATCGCCCGCAGATCCTTCTGTGCCCTGATTCTCTGCAGCCCTGTCATTCACTTTTGGTATTTGGCCTGGATCCTCCCTTTCGTAGCCCTGCGACCCTCGCTCAGCTGGCTCTGGCTTTGCGCGTCTCAGGCGCTCTATTTCCTGGTGTGGCCCCAATACGCCAAGACGGGATACTGGGAACTTCCTCCTATAGCAGAAACCGTTATCTGGCTTCCTTTTTTGCTCATCGGAATTTGGGAGTTCAACCGGATACGTAGCCGTTGCCGAGTCTCCCCCGCAGCAGATTCTCTCACTGAGACGAGCTTAGGAATCGTAATCCCCACCTATAATGCGGGCCAGTCTCTCGAAAGATGCCTCCAATCGATCAAAAAAAGTTCTCAACAGCCCCATCAATGCATCGTTGTCGATGGTGGATCATCCGATGAGACTATCGCGATTGCGGATCGCCATCGAGTACCGGTCCTTCAGTCTGAACTAGGGCGCGGCCAACAGGTTCAAGCCGGCATCATTGCCTCCAATACGGACTGGATTCTAATCCTCCATGCGGATTGCGAACTACATCCTCAAGCAATCGAATCTATTTCCAATCTAGAACCTGAGATTGCAGGAGGCGGATGTGGCCAGCGATTCTCACCCGGCAATTGCGCTCTGACACTTGTCGAATTCTTAAATGAAGGCCGAGCGGTCTTGGGAGAATCCTACTGGGGTGATCAGGGAATGTTCCTACGGCGTAAGTTCAAAAGTGTCTGGTCCACCCTTCATCAATTCCCATTGATGGAGGATGTCGAACTAAGCCGGCTCATCCGGCGAGCTGGAGAGACCTGTTACCTAGGTCTCGAAACCCGTTCCGAATCGAACAAGTGGAGCCGGGGTAATAAATTCTCCCGGCTCGTACTCGTCTTCAGCCTCGTAATTCGCTTTCGGATTGCCGCCCTCTTCGGCAGGCATGCGACAATCGCCGGAAACCTATACCGTCGCTACTACAACGGATGAGTCGCCCCCCACGGGAAGGTCACGGAACCAGTCGGAAGAACTTCCTCTTCCCCGCCTGAATGACCTGACCTTCACCGACCTCTCCGATCAGCTCATTCCGATCATCGATTCGCTCTCCATCACGCTTCACAGCCCCCTGCCCAATCAAACGGATAATTTCCTTCTTACTGGGAAAAAGGCCCGAAGCATCCATAGCCTCGACCAACTTCGAGTCGCTGGAAAGCGAATGCTCCTTCATCGAAACCTCAGTCATATCCTCCGGATTCTCTCCCCGGGAGAAAACCTGCTCAAAACCACGGAGAGCTTCCTCGCCCGATTCCGGAGAGTGAAAACGACTGACGAGCTCTTGAGCTAGATTCTTCTTCGCATCCATCGGGTGGCCCTGCTTACGACGAGCGATTTCCTCAGCATCGGTTAGCAGCAAGAGCCGATAATATTCCCACATCGTATCGTCCGGAATCGACATCACCTTGCCGAACATATCCTGAGGTGAATCATTGAAAGAGACGTAGTTATCGTAAGACTTCGACATCTTGCGATATCCATCCAGTCCGACTAAGAGAGGAAGGGTTAGGACGGCTTGTTCGGGTTTGCCCGCGTCCTTTTGCAAGGCGCGACCGACCAACATATTGAAGAGCTGATCACTCCCCCCAAGCTCAACATCTGCATCCAGGATCAGAGAATCATAGCCCTGAATCAGCGGATAGAGGAACTCAACGATACTGATAGGTGTGTTCGAAGCGTACCGCTTGGAGAAATCGTCGCGCTCCAACATTCGGGCAACGGTCATCTTGCGCGAAAGCTCGAGACAATCGGCAAATCCCATTTTCCCGAACCATTCACTGTTGTAGCGAACAGTGGTCTTTTCTTTGTCCAGAACACGGAAAGCCTGATCGAGATAGGTCTGCGAATTAATTTTCACATCCTCCGCAGTCAGAACCGGACGGGTCGAAGACCGTCCACTCGGGTCACCAATCATCGCCGTGTAGTCTCCGATGATTAAAATCGCCTCGTGGCCTTGGTCCTGAAATTCGCGGAGCTTGTTGAAAACCACCAAGTGCCCAAAAGTGAGATCGGGACGCGTAGGATCGACCCCCAGCTTAACCTTCAAGCGTTTGCCCTGAGCAATCCGCTCCTCCAACTCGTCCACCCCGATTGCGTTCTCGGTGTTAATTTCAAAATCAAAAGCCTTCATGGAAACCGTGAAAGGTATCCATGAGGGTATAATGTTGGCAAGGAATCTCTGGAACTCAGAATGTCTGCCAACAAATCAGAAATACGAATTTCGGCCTAAGAACACCGTTAAAAGCATCCAGCAGAAATCAGAATGCTGCCCATGCGAATCTAACCAAACAACCCCTTCCGCAATCCAGTCCCCACGGCAAGCCCCTTCCAGTCACTCCCACGCAGAGGATGAGGCCTTCGCGCCCGCTTCCCATCCGGTTCATCCTTCAAGGTCCGACGCACAAAGTCCTCCGATCCCAGCACCATCCCATCCGAAAAATAGCGAACCCGGCACCGCAATACCACGGAAAGAGGCAACTTCCCCTTCTCCTCTTGCAAAACCCGCACCGCTTCTTCGTGAGAAATGGACGCTTTCCCTTCTTTCTCACCACCGCCAGCCCCATACAAAGTCTGCCGATACCCCGCCAGGTCCTTATCCACAACCGAGAGCCCGGCTCGAGCCAAGCGCCCGCCCCCAAGCGCCTCCGCATACCCACAAAACCGATAATCCTTAGGATCCGAAACCAACCCGGCTCGAACTGCATTTAAGTCAATATAGGCCGCTACCGTTCTGAGTGCCCAACGATCCCCTTCCACCAAAACACTCTTAAAACGAGCGGACCAAAGCGGACCAAACCGATCCCGCGACCGGTTAAACCAAAGCGTAAAACGAAGCTTCAAGGTCCGCATAAACTCCGAAACATCATGCATCCGACGGGTAAGCTCCTTACGCAACTCCCTCCCATCAAGAAAGTTATCCTTCAAATGTCCCTCCAAAACCTCAGCGGGCATCGGATTCCAGGGAGTAGGCTTAGGATACAACTTCCGATACCGACGAACCAACTCCGCATCCGAAACTTCCGTATTCTCCGGCGGCACCTCCGCCAGAATATGGAAATGGTTCTTCATCACCGCATAAGTAACCACCCGAACCCCAGAAAACTCGGCCACCTGCCAAATCATTTTCCGCAAAACCTCCCTCTCCCGATCGCCGAAAAGCGCCTCCCCATTCACGGTCCGACTCATCAGATGATGGTACGACAATTGATCCGATGCCTTGCGCCTAGCCATAACTCCTACTTTTCAGAACTATAGAAACTAGTCAATGATTTTAAAACAGTTATATAAAACAACTCGTAAGTTTATTGTAGGAACCAAATTTAAGAAGCATAGTGAGAAGAATGAACCGAGTAAAAATCAGTGAGAAATCCTCTCTTGCAGAGATACGCGAACGTTTCGATTCCGATGTTGATCGGTTTTCTCGGCTGGAGACTGGGCAGACTGCCACTATTGATGCGAAGCTTGCAATGGAGGTTACCTGCAAGGTTGCCGCGTCCGCGACTCCCGAAATCAGTCAGATCTTGGATATTGGGTGTGGAGCTGGGAACTACTCTTTACAGTTGATGGAGGAAACTGAGGGACCGATTTCCTGCCATCTCTCTGATTTAAGTCAACCGATGCTGGATCGAGCTCGAGAAAGGGTTTCTGCTCTTGGGAGAGGACCCGTTCAGATGTTCGCAGGCGATTTTCGGACTCTCGATTTTCCCGAAGGCTCTTATGATGTGATCTTGGCGGCTGCGGTCCTCCATCACCTGCGAGACTCATCCGATTGGGAGAATGCCTTTCAGAAACTTTACCGGCTTCTCCGACCTGGAGGCGGGATTTGGATTGTCGATCTGGTCCATCATAGCATTCCCACTGTGCAGAACCTGATGTGGGAACGATACGGAGAATACCTCGAATCCCTCGGTGGACCCGAATATCGGCAGAAGGTGTTTGCCTACATTGAAAAAGAAGACTCCCCTCGCCCGCTACTCTGGCAACTTGACCTGCTGAAAAAGGTGGGATTCCAAAATGTCGAAGTTCTTCATAAGAACTCATGCTTTGCCGCTTTTGGCGGAATCCGCTCCTAAGAGCGTCCATCAATCGCTACTGCGCCCAAATTAATTCGGGGCCGAGGGGAACGATTCCCGTAGGATTGATTTCGTTATGAGTTCGATAGTAGTGGTTTTTGATTTGCGTGAAATCGACCGTCTCCGCGATTCCCGGCCTGTGATACAGTTGTTCCAAATGCATCTGTAAATAGGGATACTCGGAAATCTTTCGCCGATTGCATTTAAAATGGCCGTGATAGACTGCATCAAAACGGACGAGCGTGCAGAAGAGGCGCCAATCTGTTTCCACTAGGCGATCCCGAAAAAGGTAAGGTCCTCCCTCGGACAGGATTTCTTCAACCGTTCCGAGTGCTTGGAACAGGGATTCAAAAGCCTCTTCGTAAGCATCTTGCTGAGTCGCAAATCCCGCTCGATAGACCCCATTATTGATTTTCTCGTAGATGGTCTGGCTCAGTGCGGCTTGCTCTTTGTCAAGGTCTTCGGGAAACAGATCGACCGGGGAGGAGGCAAGATCGCGGAAATCTTTTGCCAGCAATCGGCAGATATCATCCTCAGAGTTGTTCACGATCCGCTTTTCTTTTTTGTCCCAGAGAACGGGAACGGTGACTCTCCCGGAAAAATTGGGATCTGACGCTTTATACGCCTCGGCCAGATAGGAAAAGCCCTCGGCATCGTCCTTGCCATGCCCCTTTCCTTCTCGGAAAGCCCAACCTTTTTCATCCCGAATCGGATCCGCGAATGATACCCCGATCACCGGCTCCAATCCCATTTCCCGGAGGACGATCCAAGTCCGATGCGCCCATGGACAGGCTTTGCAAATGTAGAGGTGATAACGACCCGGCTCGGGATGAACCTCAGTACTCCGAAACGCATCTTCCTGCCTCTCAAAGGAACCTCCTTGGCCATCACTTTCCTCTGGGAACTGCGCCTGACTCATGAATTCCTCCTTGCGACGATTAAATCGAGATTATCCATGCATCGAAACATGGTATAAAACGACCTTTGGTCAAATGGCTCCCCACACAACCAAGGGCTTTCTCGAACTCTAAGGGGATCTCCCGAAAGCCCCCCGCGGACAGCTCAAGACTTCTTCAGCAAGTCTTTTGCCCGGTTTACCCCGGAGAGGATGCAAGCTCCCAGCGCGACTCCATCACGGGCGTTTCCCGCAAACGTCAGGCCCTCAGATCTCGCCTCTAAATCATCGAGACTCTTCACCAGATCCCGAAAGCCCAAATTGTATTGAGGAATGGCCCTCGGCCAAAAGGTCGATTTCCAAAAGGTCGGCTCGCCAGTCGCCCCGAGGAGCTCACGGCATTCCTTCTTCACGATTTTCAAGAAGCTTTCCGTATCGTGCCTTGCACGCTCAGGCGATCTCGCTCCACCGAGGAAGGCAGACAACAGCACCTCATCATCCGGAGCCCGATTGGGAAAGAGGGAGCTATCGAAGAGAATTCCCAGTATTTTTCGTTTTTCCCGGTCGGGACAGAGCATCCCGAAACCATCCAGAGGATGTGCAACATCCTCCCTCTTAAACGCGATTGAAAATGTGGTCACCGGAGGCGACTCAACTTCGGCAAAGGCCGAGAGGACTTGCCGTGCCTCTTCCTCAAACGGTAGCTCGCTCAGAATTGCTGGAGGGACAGCAACCAGAAGAGAGGCCGTACGAAGCGTATCCACTTCGGTTCCCGCCCCCATGCGATAGCGAATCCGCCACCCCTGTTTCTCGCGGTCGATCGACCGAATCCTCACACCGGAGAGTCCATCAAAATTCCCTTTGCGAACCAAATGCCCCACCATTTCACCAAGGCCTTCGGGGAAGGACATCATCCGCCGCGGATATCGCTCCGCCCCACTCTCTTTGCTTTCCTTACGCTTTTTGAATAGCGCACGGACCAGAGAGGGATGCTTTGCCGCAATCTCTGCCAAGGCGGGAAAAGCGGCCTGCACACTGATTTTCTCCGGATCTCCCGCATAAATCCCGGAGATAAAAGGATCCGCTAATCCCTCACGAACTTCGCGCCCAAAATGACGCTCCACCCACGGCCCTATCGCTTCTTCTCCATCGGGTGCTTTTCCGTGCCAAAAAGGCTCCATCATCATTCGCAGTTTCCCCGGAACAGAGAGAAAGGAGCTCGTGAAAAACCCCGCCGGAGAGCTCGGCAGAGCCACCGGCTCCCCGTCTCTGACGACAAAACGTTTCTCCGCAGAATCACCCGATTCTATTGCCCGGTCCCAAAGGTCACACTTTCGAAGAAAGTCTTCCAGATCAGGATCATTGACGAGGAGAGTATGAGGCCCGCCTTCGACACAGTATCCAGCATCTCGATGCGTCACTAAGCTACCCCCAAACCGATCCGAACGTTCCAGCAGAACTGTCTTCGCACCTGCAGCCCCAGCTGTCCAAGCTGCTGCCAAACCCGATATTCCGCCGCCAATCACAACGAAATCGGCCCTATTTTCCTCTGCCGTATCCACGTGGGGCAGTTTCTCACCCGCTGGCGAGAAAGCAAGTAAATCAAACTTGAAGGCTACGACAAAGGAGGCAGAGAAAGTCGACTTCGTATTTCATCCACCTGTTTCGAGAGCTTTTCCGAGTCATGGCAGCATAAATTGATGTGCCCCATTTTTCTTCCGACCTTGGACTTCCCTTTATCGTATAGGTGCAGGTGCGCCCCTTCTACAGAGAGAACGGTTTCGGCCAAATCATCGCCAGCTTCCAAAAGTGTTTCTCCCAGTAAATTGACCATCGCTGAATGGCCATGCCCGCTGGTGCTCCCCAAAGGCTGATTGCAGACGGCACGAATGTGATTTTCAAACTGGGAAGTCACAGAACCATCAATACTGAAGTGGCCTGAATTATGGGGGCGAGGCGCCATCTCATTGATGATCCAATCCCCCTTTTCGGTGAGAAACAGTTCGACGACCAGAACCCCCTCCAAGTCCAAAGAGTGTGCGACTTTTCGACAGACCTCATCGGCCATCGACGCGTCAAAACCTGTCGTTTCTGCCGGAGAGAAGGTCACATCCAGGATATGGTCCCGATGAATATTCCGACAAAGGGGATAGGTCACCGTTTCCCCCGACGGGCTACGAACCACGATCACGGAATACTCTGCCTGAAAGCGAATCTTCTCTTCTAGAACGGCTCTGGCCCCTTCAAATGTTTTCCAAGCCTCGAGCAAGTCCTCTCCGGTATCAACGGCGACCTGCCCTTTTCCATCATAGCCAAAATCAGCGGTCTTGAGGATCGCGGGAAAGACAAATCCGTCCGCAACCACTTGCTTGGCATCTTCGTCGGATTCAATTACCCGGAATGGAGCGACGGGAAAACCGTGTCCGGAAAGGAAATTTTTCTCCCGTTCCCGATTCTGAGCGATCGACAGCAAATGAGGTGAAGGCCGCACGGGCTTCCGAAGGGTGAACGATTCAAGAGGCTCTTTGCGCACATTCTCGAATTCGAAGGTGACCACATCGGCGAGCGAAAAAAGTCGCTCCAACCCCTTTGGATCATCGTACTCCGCCTCGATTTGCTCATCGACGACGGGAGTGCAAGCGCAGGGATTATTTGGTTCCAGAACCACGACCCGATACCCCATAGCACGGGCAGCCAGAGCCGACATGCGTCCCAGCTGTCCACCACCAATAATCCCGACGACCGCTGGCGGCGCGATCCGTTGACTCGATGCTGCTGACATTGCGATCTACTGACCCGGAATATCGTTGGAGACCACCTTTTCGGTCTGGGTCTCGCGAAACTGCCTTAGATTCTCCCGGACCTGCTGGTTGGTGAGCCCGATGATGGCCGCGGCGCTCAAAGCGGCATTGATGGAACCCGATCGACCGATGGCGAGGGTGGAAACGGGAATTCCCGCCGGCATTTGGACAATCGACAGAAGAGAATCCATTCCGTTCAAAGCTTTTGACTGGACCGGCACCCCTAAAACCGGGACCAAGGTCATCGACGCCACCATCCCCGGAAGGTGGGCTGCGCCACCGGCTCCAGCGATAATGGCCTGAAGGCCCCGGCCTTCTGCAGCCTTTGCGTATTCAAAAAGTCGATCCGGTGTGCGGTGGGCGCTGACGACCCTGGCCTCGAACGGAATTCCGAGATTCTCCAGAGTCTTCGCCGCATGCTCCATGGTTTCCCAGTCCGACTGGCTTCCCATGATAATCCCTACGAGCGGGGATGTAGATTGATCCGCTTTCGTCATGGCAAAATCCTTTCCAGTGACCGCTCATTTGGCAAGGGAGATTCGCCTACCAAACCGTAGATGATCCATTGATCATCGAAT
Organism: Puniceicoccus vermicola; assembly: GCF_014230055.1. Taxonomy (NCBI): domain Bacteria; kingdom Pseudomonadati; phylum Verrucomicrobiota; class Opitutia; order Puniceicoccales; family Puniceicoccaceae; genus Puniceicoccus; species Puniceicoccus vermicola. Next base: position 181,202 of record NZ_JACHVA010000127.1, read on the forward strand.
TGATCTTTTGATCGGACGATCGACGTGATTCTTCCAATGAGCGGAATCTTGGTCGGCCTTCTCCCGAGAGAGAGAGAGAAAAGCTACCAGCAATCGTTCATCCGGTCCTCACATCGCCCCGGAGAGAATCCCGAAGGTTCTCCAAGGAAATGCAGCAAGAAGCGTAATGCCCCAAACGGCAGTCCCGATCCTCCGTCTTAACGCTCAGGTAATCCCCTTCCTCGCCCTCGTAATCAAATCTTCATGGCTGTGGAAAAACCCAAGCGCTAGGCTGTCGCCCCCAACCGAAGTTAAAGCTCTCCCGGATCGTAATCACGGGCGAGACTTCCAATGGCCTCCGCTCAAGGAACGGCGAACCGATTTATGAAGACGCACAGAACGCGTCACCGCCGCTTCTGCCTCTTCTATAGAGTCCCGGGTTCCCGAACGGGAATCATCCCGCCTCCTCCCCAAGACGATCTCATCACCTGTATTCATATTCATCTCCACCCCCCACGTTGAGAATTATCAGTCGATTCGGAGTAGTGAATAGCATACGCCTTGCCAAATCGTTCGGATGCGGAGCGAATCACCTTGTTGGAGGGCATAAAAAAAGCTCCGAGCCTAAACTCGAAGCTTTTCAAAACTGGTGGGAGATACTGGATTTGAACCGGTGACCTCTTGCGTGTCATGCAAGCGCTCTAACCAACTGAGCTAATCCCCCTCAGAGTGGGAAAGTGACTTATCGGTTTTCGTTCCGAACGCGCAGCATGTTGCTGAATGCAGCAACCTTCTTCTTCCGGCGCTTGATTTCGGAAGGCTTTTCGAAGTAGCGCTTCGCGCGGGCATCGCGGATGACACCTTCACGGTCGAGGCGCTTTTTCAGGCGGCGAAGAGCCCGTTCAACGGACTCGCCTTTACGGATGTTAACATCAACTGGCATAAAATTCTTAAATAGTTGTATTCAGGGAAAAGAAGGAGAAAACATCTGGCAGCGGACTCCGTCAAGTTTTTACACCAAAATTTTTCAAGAAACTTCATCTTCGGCTCGCCGCACCATACGTAGATCCGTCGATGTCGATCGTAGAGAGCAACCAGCCCACCTCTCTCGCTCCCAAGATCTCCTCTAATCTTGGACGGGGCTCATTTTGACGATCCTTCCAGGATTATTGCAAACGAGATACACGGCTCCGTCTGGGCCGACAACCACATCCCGCAATCGCCCGAGGCTATTAACCAGCACCTCTTGCCCGGCTACTTCCCTTCCGTCCAAAACGAGAAGACGTAATTCCTCGCCTGACAAAGAGCTAGAAAGGAGAGAACCATCCCACTCGGGGAAGGCATCCCCGCGGTAGACCGCCAGTCCGCAAACCGCTAACGACGGGGTCCAGTAAGTCACCGGATTCTTCATCCCCGGAGCCGAAGTTCGACCAGTAATCGGAGTCCCGTTATAATTCATCCCGTAAGTGACAACGGGCCAACCGTAGTTCAGACCTTTTTCAATGATGTTCAGCTCATCACCACCGCGCGGGCCGTGCTCGGTCTCCCACAGAATCCCAGTCTTCCGGTCCAGCGCGAGTCCTTGCGGATTGCGGTTTCCGTAGGTCCATATGGAGGGGAAAGCCCCCTTTTCTCCAACAAAGGGATTATCTTCCGGAATCCGTCCATCATCATAAATACGATGAACTTTCCCATTGGGCCGCGAAAGATCCTGAGCTTGATCCTGACGGCCACGCTCTCCGATGGTGAAAAAAAGGTAGCCATCCTGAAAAACCAGTCGGCATCCAAAGTGAACCCCACCGGATAAATAGAATTCAGGAGGAGCGCGAAAAATCTCTTCCTCATCGATCCATTTTCCATCCTGAATGCGTCCGCGAACAATCGCAGTCATCCCGCGCTCCCCATCCTCCGATGGATCACTGAAAGAGAGGTAGATCCAGCGGTTTTCGACGTAATCGGGATGGGTCTGAATATCCAACAAACCACCCTGCCCGCGGGCATAAACTTCAGGAATTCCCTCGATTTCGAGTCGCTCGCCAGAGCTCGGGTCCATCACCATCAACACTCCGCCTCTCTCTGCGATCAACCATCTTCCATCCGGCAGGAATGCCATGGACCAAGGCAGCTCAAGGTCTTCCGCCACGACATCCATCCGGAACTGATGCAGATCGGATTCAAAGACTCCATCACGGATCGCCTTCGCTCCGGGATCCGGGGATGCATCGGCATTCATTTCCCGAATGAGAATGACAAGACCGCGAATCTCTTCCTCGCTCAGAGTCTCCCCAAATGAAGGCATTCCAACCGCAGGCCTTCCGTCGCGTATCACCGAGGTAATGGCCTCGCGCTCCGAGCCAAAACGCCACTCGCTATCGAGCATCGTCGGCGCTCCCCCTCCCTCCATTTCTTCGCCATGGCAGCCAGCGCATTGATTCTGGTAGAGCTGGCGAATGTCAGTTCCTGCGCCCCAAGCAGCAGAAACCAAGAAAACAAAAAGAGGGGCGAGTCCGAGAAAACGGCAAGAAAGCATAGCTTTGTCCTACGGGAAACTCTCCAGAATGCAAAAGGATCCCTCAAAAACCCAGCGACCGTTCCATTCGCCAAACAGACCGAAGCTGCCATTTGACAGAATGCTTCCTCTGCCGGAGCTTACCCTCTCCGATCACTTTGGATAATCCGCATAAGCGTGATTTACCCCAAGCGTTCATCTACCGCCCTAAACCGAAATCACCAACCCAGGAGATTCACCCATGGAAATCATCAGAACTGCCGACGCTAATTGGAAAGGAAGTCTAGAGAGCGGACACGGCCTCGTGTCCTCTCACAGTCACGTCCTTTCGGAGGACAAATACTCATTTGGAGGCCGCACCTCCAGTGGCAGCAAAGAGACCAATCCAGAGGAACTCATTTCTGCCTCCGCCGCATCTTGCTTTGCGATGGCCTTGAGTAAAACCCTCAGACCATGATCACACTGCGGAAAAACTCCGAGTGCGCGGAGAGACCACGATTAGTCTCCGTGAATCCGGCCCGAAGGTGACCAAGCTGAGCCTCGTCGTCGAGGGATTGATCCCTGATTTAAAAGAAGAAGAGTTCACCAAGATCGTCGAAGAAACGGCCGGCGGCTGCCCCCTCGTCCAACTTCTCAAGCCGGGGCTCGAGGAACTCGAAATCACAAGTTCGCTCGTCTAACCGACCAACGATTAGAGGAAAAAATCGGAGGAAACTTCGAATCTCTCCCCCGCCCCTCTAGGAGGAACGTGAATCTTCGCTGCCATCGAGGCCGAGAAGGCCGCGGTAGAGATCCACGCGGCGATCACGGAAAAATCCCCAGTTCGCGCGATCCCGCTGCATCTGGGCCCGATCAAACTCAGCAACCCGGACCCCGTCCTGATCCCTGGGAAGCTGTTTTGCGACGGCACCCCATGAATCCGTGATGAAAGAGGATCCGTAGAAGGTGATGCCCCCCCCGGGGCCTTCCTCATGCCCAAAGCGATTGCTCGCGACAACGGGCATCAGGTTGGCACCGGAATGGCCCTGCATCACTCTCTGCCAGTGGTCGCGTGAGTCCATTTCCGGCTCCTCAGGCTCCGAGCCAATCGCCGTGGGATAAAGCAGGCATTCCGCTCCTTTGAGAGCGAGGATGCGGGCCGTTTCCGGGAACCACTGATCCCAGCAAACCGCCGCGCCAACGCGCCCTTTCGAAGTATCGAATACGCGAAAGCCGGTATCTCCGCCATTGAAATAAAACTTTTCCTCATACCCCGGCCCATCTGGAATGTGGCTTTTGCGGTAAACGCCGAGACAACCTCGATCCCCATCGAAAACCGCTAGGCTGTTAAAGTAACTCTGGTTCGCCCTTTCGAAAAAGCTATACGGCAGCACGACATCCAGCTCGCGGCTCAGTCGGTCGAACATCTGGAATCCCGGACCTTCACCTGCCGTAACAGCTTGGTCAAACCACTCCGGATCTTCCCGTTGGCAAAAATACGGTCCGTCAATCAACTCCGGGCTCAAAATGATCTGAGCGCCCTGAGAATGGGCCTCCCGAACCAATTCCTCCGTTCGTGCCAGATTTCCCGATTGCGAACCAGAGTGGGCAAGCTGAACTACGCCCAGAGCCAACGTATTCTTAGTAGACATGGTAGTACCCTTATAAATTGCCCATCCACCAGACGAGAGGAAAACAAATCGTCCTTATCGATAGAACGACTTACTGGATCGGCCAAGAAAAAGCCAATTCCTGCCGCAGAAGGGAGTCACAGGCCAAACAAAGCCCGACCTGGGGCGCGAAGAAAACTCCGCCCCCCAGCGGATAAAGAAAAGGAACGACTAGGCTCCGAAGAGCATGCGAGCCGGATCCTCGATCGAGTTTTTGATCGAAACGAGGAACGAAACTGCCTCCTTGCCATCGACAATCCGGTGATCGTAGGAAACCGCCAGATACATCATCGGACGGATCACCACCTGCCCATCCACCGCGATCGGACGCTGCTGGATGGAGTGCATTCCCAAGATCCCGCTCTGCGGAGGATTAATGATCGGCGTGGAGAGAAGTGAACCAAAGACACCACCGTTGGTAATGGAGAAAACTCCGCCTTGGAGATCGTCGATCTGGATCTTACCTTCACGAGCCTTCTTGGCGTAATCACCAAGATCTTGCTCAATTTCGGAGAAAGACTTCTGGTCGCAATCGCGCAAGACCGGAACCATCAAGCCCTTCTCCGTGCTGACCGCGACGCCGATGTCGTAGTAATGATTCTGGACGAGTTCTTCTCCCTCGAGGCGGGCGTTCAGACCCGGCACATTCTTGAGGGCCTCTACAACCGCCTTCACGAAGAACGACATGAAGCCCAACTTGATGCCGTGCTTTTTGACAAAATCGTCTTGATACTTCTTCCGCAAGCCCATGACCGCGCTCATATCTACCTCGTTGAAGGTAGTCAAAATCGCCGATTCATTTTGAACCGAGACCAAGCGCTGAGCGATGCTCCGGCGCAATGGGCTCATCTTCTTGCGGGTTTCCGGACGGTCGCCAGTCGGCTTGGGCTCAGACTTCGCAGCGGGAGCACTTGCCTTCGAGGGGGCGGACTTTTCGGGAGCAGACTCCTTTTTCTCCAAAGCCGAGAGCATGTCTCCTTTGGTCACTCGCCCGCCTTTACCGGTTCCTTCCACTTCAGCCGAATCCAAACCGGATTCTTCCGAAATCCGGCGGACCGCAGGTGAATCCGTCGTCTCCTTTTCGGGAGCCGGCTCTGAATCTTTTTCTGCAGTTTCCTTTTCGCTGGCTTCACTGGAGCCGGAGTCTCCCGCAGCGGATTCGTCAATTTCAGCAATCACCTGGCCGATTTCAACTTCGTCTCCTTCGTCGGCTTTCAAGGAAATCTTCCCTGCCGCCTCGGCCGTGCCTTCGGAAGTAATCTTGTCGGTCTCCAACTCGTAAAGGACCTGATCCTTTTCGACGATGTCACCGTCTTTGACTTGCCACCCTGCGAGAATACCCGAGGAGATCGACTCTCCCAATGCTGGAACCTTTACTTCAATTGCCATAACTTTGTCCTTAAATTTTGATTACTATTCGACGTTTTCGATATTCTATTTTCCGGTCAGTGCCTTATTGACCAGTGCAGCTTGCTCTTCCTTGTGACGGGCAAGAAAACCGGTTGCCGGGCTCGCACTGGCCGGGCGCCCCGCATATTCCGGGACGAAGCCAAAGACCTCTTCCAAGCGAGTCGTCAAGAAAGTCCATGCCCCCATGTTCTGAGGTTCTTCCTGGCACCATACCACCCGTTTGAAGTTCGGATAGTTCGAAACGATCTCCTTCATGAGCTTCGTGTTGAATGGGAAATACTGCTCCACCCGAATGATGGCGACATTATCAATCCCCTGCTCTTCCTTCGCCTCGAGAATATCGTAATAAACCTTCCCCGAGCAGAGAACCAAAGTCTTCGCCTTCTTCGGCGCATTCTTGTCGTCCAGAATCGAATTGAAACAAGTATCGGTAAAATCTTCTCGATACGATACGGCTCGCTTGTGGCGCAATAGGCTCTTCGGCGTCAGAATGATCAACGGCTTGCTGAATTTCCGCTTCATCTGTCGCCGCAGCACATGGAAATATTGAGCCGGAGTCGTCAAATTACAGACCTGAATATTATTCTCGGCACAATTCTGGAGGAACCGTTCCGGACGTGCTGAGGAATGCTCAGGCCCCTGCCCTTCATAACCGTGAGGCAACAAGAGAACGATGCCACTGATCCGCTGCCACTTGGATTCGCTGGCGAAGATAAACTGGTCAATGACGACCTGCGCACCATTCACAAAATCACCGAATTGGGCCTCCCAAAGACTCAGCATCTCGGGATACTCGAGCGAATAGCCATAGTCAAAACCGAGAACAGCCGCTTCCGAAAGCAGGGAGTTGTGAACACAGAACTGTGCCTGGTCCTCACTGATGTGGCTAAACGGGACGTAGCGTTCACGGGTTTCCATATCATAGAAAGCCGCGTGACGTTGGCTGAAGGTCCCCCGCTCACTGTCTTGACCGGAGAGACGCACCGGAGTTCCCTCCCGGAGGAGAGTTCCGAAGGCTAAACCTTCTCCAAAAGCCCAATCGACCCCCTTGTCCTCATCGAACGCCTTCCGTTTCGTCTTCAACTGGCGCTCGATCTTCCGATTCATATCAAAGTCATCGGGGATGTGCGTCAGCACGTGGGCCACGGACTCCAGTTCCTTTTCGGAAACCTTTGTCTCAATCGTGTCGAAGTTATACCCAGGCTGAAAAACAGCGTTCGATTCCGCGAAAACTTCCTTGTGAGATTCGGGTCTTTTCCCGGATTTTGCCTGTTCGAAGGCCGTCTCAAAACCTTCATGAATCTCTTTTTCGATCTCCTGAATCCGTTCCTCAGAAATATCGCCGGACTCGATCAACCGCGCTCGGAGTTCTTCGCGCGGAGATTGCATTTCGCTGATGGCCTTATAGAGAAGCGGTTGAGTGAAAGCGGGCTCGTCCGACTCGTTGTGGCCGTGTTTCCGATAGCAGTTAATATCGAGGAAAATATCCTCTTGGAAAGCTTCGCGGTACTCAATCGCGAGCTCTGCAGCATGGGCGACGGCTAACGGATCATTACCGTTTACATGAAGAATCGGTGCCTCGATCATCTTGGCGACATCCGTGCAATAACGACTCGAGCGGGCATCGGATGGATCTGTGGTGAATCCGATCTGATTGTTTACCACGATATGAATCGTTCCCCCAGTGCGATAGCCCTTGAGCTTCGAGAAATTACAGACTTCAGCGACTACCCCCTGCCCGGCGATAGCGGCATCCCCGTGAATGAGAATGGGGACGACCTGCTTACGCTCCAAATCACCGATGATCCTTTGGCGGGCACGAGCCTTCCCCTCGACCACAGAGTTGACGGCTTCCAGGTGGCTAGGGTTCGCAGCGAGACGGATATCAATCGTTTCACCGCTCTCGGTCTTCACGCTGTTATCGTAACCGAGGTGGTATTTTACGTCGCCGGACGGAGACCCCTCTTTATCCGGCTGAAAATCAGGAGCAAACTCGCGGAAGATGAAGGAATGTTCCTTACCAACGATGTTGCCGAGCACATTCAAACGACCGCGGTGGGCCATCCCCATAACGATCTCTTTCATCCCCAGAGCCGGCATCCGCTGCAAAATCTGATCCAAAGCGGTGATCAATGATTCTCCCCCTTCCAGGGAGAAACGCTTCTGCCCGACAAAACGAGAATGCAGCATTCTCTCAAAATCTTCTGCTGAGGCGATCTTGCGGTAGATGCGTTCCTTTTCTTCGGTCGAAAACTCGGGCTCGAAGCAGTTCGGCTCGATCCGCGACTGAATCCAACGTCGCTTCGGGGTCTCCTGAACGTGGAGATATTCGATCCCGATCTTCCCACAGTAAGTTTTACGGAGACGATCCAGAAGATCCTTCACCGATATCCCAGCTGGGCACTGGAAGTTCCCCGTATCCATGACAACGTCCAGATCTGCATCCGCCAGTCCGAGCCGTTCCAATGACAAGCGTGGATTCGGAATGATCTCTTTCACCAATGGATTGAAAGCGCCTTCGGTGTGCCCCATCGAACGGTAAGCGTAAATCGCACCGATCACCCGGGATTGAACACCGGCTGATTTCTCGTCCCCTCCGACTTCCTTCGTCGGACTCGTATCGCCCTTCGAATACTGGAGGGCCAGTTCAAATCCCTCAAAAAAGGCCCGCCACTCCGGGTCTAGAGAATCGGGAGATTCACGCCATTGCTGAAAGCGCTCGTCGATAATATCGCTGTTCGAGCGGTTTGCGAAAGAAAGATGATTCATGCGTGGGGAGCGAGCGAGTGTGTGAATAAAAGCCGATAACATTGCCCCTCCCCCAATGGACAGTCAAGAAAACAGCCCCTAATTACCTTGACATCAAGGAATAAATTTAGCGCAGCTTCTGTTACGGAACCGTTACGATAAGCAACATCGATCATGGTGAGGGCAAAGTTTTGCATCGCCAGACCCGATTCGAGAACTGAGCGTTGGAGGAATGGACGCCCAGATCCAAGCCGACAGTCCCCTCAAAGATCAGCGAAATCATCAATACGCGGTCCTGCTCAGCACGATGCGCAGTGGCTCGACATTGTTGAAAGCACTAATTGCTTCCACCTCCGACATTGCCCATATGCCGGAAGTAAACTTCCAGACGGTCCTACAATCTTCGAAAAAACGGTCTGAGCTGGAGGCGGCGCACCCGAATGAAAAGACTCTTCTCCTCAAACGCCCTGCCTGGTTCCATGAAACGAAGCGCTACCCCATTGTTCCCGGAGATTTCCCGGTCCAGCGAATCATCCTCATCCGCGACGTATACGAGACAGTTCGATCCGTGGGTCGAATGATGATGGGCAAGACCTTTGATCGCTTCCCGGGACTCTGGGGACAGAAACTGATTGCCAAGCGCTATTGGACTCCGATCACAAAGAACCTCCTCCAGCACGGCCAAAGCGTCCCCGACCAATCCCTCACCGTGCGATATGAGGACATCCTCCGTGAACCGGAGAAAGAGACCCTGACCATTTTCCGGTTTCTCGGATCTGAGCAAACCGAGGGAGTGCGCTCCTACTCCATGCCAGAGAACTTCCGGTGGAAATGGGGATCGGACGATGGAAGCCCTCGGATAAAAAGCAAGGAAGTCCTCCCTCCACGAGACCTGAGTCCTACCGATCAAGCCCGCAAAGAGATCATCTGCGGACTCCCAAGCATTCAGAAAGTACGGATCGCCGCAGGCTACCAAAACTGAGTTTTCGCACATTTAGGCAAAAGTGGAAACCAGTCTTGCCCCACAGCAGGAAACACGGGAACATTTCTTCGCCTATGACAAAAATCCTTCTCATCGGTTCCGGTGCCCGTGAACACGCCATTTTCAAGGCCCTCCAGCGCTCGGGCGAAAACCCTCAAATCAACGTATTTGGCAGCACGGTCAATCCGGGCCTTTCCGCCCAGGCTGCTGCCTACCGTAGCGGTCCGATGACCGATCCGGACGCAGTTCTGCATTTTGCCCAAGAGACCCATTCGGAAATTGCAATCATAGGGCCCGAAGCGCCTCTCGAATCGGGTGTGGCGGACGCTCTCGTCGAAGCCGGGATTCCCACCGTTGGCCCCCAAAAAGAACTCGCCAAGATCGAATCGAGCAAAGGATTTGCCCGCGATCTCCTCTTGAAACACGGCATCCCGGGGTCACCTGCCTACCAACGTTTTTCCTCCCTTGCGGGAGTGGAAGCTTTCCTGACCGAGTTAGGTGGAAATTTCGTCGTCAAAGCCGATGGCCTCATGGGAGGAAAGGGAGTCAAAGTTTCCGGCGAGCATTTGGAAAACGAGAAGGAAGCCCTGTCATGGTGCCGCGAAATTGTTGATTCCGGCTCAGAATTCGTGATCGAGGAAAAGTGCGTCGGCCCCGAGTTTTCCATGTTCACCTTCACCGATGGTAAAACCTTCGTCCACTCGCCTCTGGTGCAAGACCACAAGCGCGCCTACGTTGGGGATGAGGGCCCGAACACAGGAGGCATGGGTAGCTATTCCATGGCTGACCATCGCCTACCTTTTGTCGAAGAGTCGGATGTGCAAGCCGCGGTGGAGATGAATGAAAAAACCCTCGCGGCCCTGGCCACTGAAACCGGCTCTCCCTATCGAGGCATCTTATACGGCGGATTTATGGCAACCGCCGACGGAATTCGACTCATCGAGTACAATGCTCGTTTCGGAGACCCCGAATGCATGAACCTGCTCACGCTCTTCGAAGGCAACTTCCTCGAAGCCGTCAAAGGAATGGCCACGGGAACCCTGGATCCGTCGACAATCGGATTCCGCAAGGTCGCCAGTGTCTGCAAGTACCTCGTCCCGGAAGGTTACCCAGACAAACCCAAGAAACTCTTCCCGATCGATCTATCCGAAGTACCTGACTGCAAGGATCTTTACCTCGGCTCGGTCGATGAAGTGGATGGTCAACTCCTGGCAGCGGGCTCTCGGACATTGGCCTTCGTCGGAACCGGCTCCACTCTCGCTGAGGCAGAAGCCGCAGCCGAAGCATTGGCCAACAAGGTTCCTGGTCCCCTATTCCACCGTCCGGATATCGGCACAGAGGCCCTCGTCCAGAAGCGGATCGATCTCATTCAAAGTCTTCGCGGGTAAGCGAGGAACCGCTGACCAACAGCCTGCCCATCGGCATGAGTGAAAGCAAAAAGATTTCTGTCGGCATTCTCGGGTCAACTCGAGGAAGCGCCCTCCGGCCCATTGTAGACGCATGGCAACAGGGCGAATTGGGAGTGGACCTTTCGGTAGTCATCTCCAACCGCAAGTCTGCGGGCATCCTCGAGTACGCCCGCGAGCAAGGTATCCCGGCGATCCGTGTATCGGCCAAAGACCGCGACCGCGAGGAGTTTGACCGGGAGGTTAGCAATCAACTCCGCCAGCACGGGGTGCAGATTGTTCTGATGATCGGCTATATGAGGATCGTATCGCCACCCTTCGTCGAGGAATGGCGCGGCCGACTTCTCAACATCCATCCTTCACTCCTGCCTCGGCATGGCGGCCTGATGGATCTGGACGTCCACCGCTCTGTTTTAGAGGCTGGAGATGCGGAATCCGGATGCACACTCCATCTCGCCGAGGAAGAAGTCGATGCAGGCCGCATTGTTCTTCAAAAGACCTGCCCTGTTGTGCCCGGAGAGACTCCCGAATCACTCAAAGCAAAAGTCCAAGAACTGGAAGCCGAGTCATTTCTGGAACTGCTGAGAAATCCACGCGAGTTCCTCGACATCGCCGAATAAATTAACGCCGCAGGTCCGGCCCATGCCGGACTCCGGCAACGGATTCACGGGTAGCCACGCTCAAGGATTCGTCTCGGACGAAATCTACAGGACCAAGAAATTGCGACCTCCGACAGATCCTCCCAGAACGAGCTGAAATATCGAAGGCTGGAGAATAACCGGACATCTCTCTCCTAGAAAAAGAAAGAGACACTTTAACATCCGCGCACACGCCACAAATAAGACGGCAGATAGTATCAGACGAACTAACGCCTCCGCAGAAGGCATTCAGAATCCCGAAGCAGCGTCCACTCTCCTCACGAATGAGGCTGAAAAGCCGTCACCCTATTGAGATGAATAAAAACGCTAACCTTTCCAGAATAGAAAACTAAAGAACGTTCTCCGTCTCGGCGTCAAACAGGTGGCAGCGCGCCAGATCAAAACGTACATGGATTTTTTCGCCCAAGCTGAATGAGTGATCCGCCTGTACCTTACCGATAAAATTATGCCCCCCAGGAGTCGTCAGATAAAGGAACGTCTCCGCCCCCATGGGCTCGGCAACATCGATGATCGCTTCGATGCCTTCAGCATCTGTGGCAGATACCGTCTCGATGTCCTCTGGACGGATACCAAAAACGATTTCTTTTCCACCTTTTTGCGCCGAGGAGGCAAGGCGGTTATCCAATAAAAGTTCGAAACCTTTTCCACTGGCTGGGGTCTCCACGAACTTCTTTCCTCCATCACCATCCACGACTTGTCCCTTGAAAAAGTTCATGGGAGGGCTACCGATGAACCCGGCGACGAACATATTCTGCGGCTTGTTGTAGAGGTTGAGTGGCCCGTCTACCTGCATGATGTTTCCATCCTTCATGACGCAAATTCGGTCTCCCATCGTCATGGCCTCAACTTGGTCGTGCGTCACGTAAATCATGGTCGCGTCCAAGCGGGCGTGAAGCTTCGAGATCTCCGTACGCATCTGAACGCGCATCTTCGCATCGAGATTGGACAGCGGCTCATCGAAGAGGAACACTTCCGGTTGACGGACAATCGCGCGCCCCACGGCAACGCGTTGACGCTGACCACCGGAGAGGGCCTTCGGCTTACGGTCCAGCATAGACTCCAACCCGAGAATGTCAGCGGCGTTGTCGACCCGTCGCTTGATCTCCTCCCGCGGCATCCTCTGCAACTTCAAACCGAAGGCCATGTTGTCAAAGACGGTCATGTGAGGATAGAGGGCGTAGTTTTGGAAAACCATCGCGATCCCGCGGTCCTTGGGAGCCACATCATTGACGATCCGATCTCCAATTTTCAACGTTCCTCCAGTAATTTCTTCGAGGCCGGCAATCATCCGTAAGGTTGTCGATTTCCCACAACCAGAGGGCCCTACGAGGACCATAAATTCTTTATCATGAATCTCGAGGTCGATCCCCTTAACGGCGCGGAAAGAATCCTTTTTTCCGGGGCTGTAGGTCTTGTCGAGCTTATCAATTGTTACTGAGGACATGTCTTATAAGGTAGGGTTGAGTCGTAAATGTTATCCCTTCACCGCACCGGCGGCGAGGCCCTTGACGAAGAATTTCATCGAGAAAAGGAAAATAATCAGAAGAGGAATGGAGCTAATGGTGTAACCGGCCATCAATTCACCGTATTGCTTCACATACTCGCCATCCAAGCGGAACAGACCAACGGGAATGGTCAGCAAGGCATCATCACGCAAGAGAAGCAACGGAAGGATCACGTTGTTCCAAGAAGCGAGGAAGTCCATGATACAAGTCACGGAAATAATCGATGCCGAAAGCGGCAAGACGATATGGCGAATCTGTGCGAAATGCCCTCCCCCATCAATCTGGGTCGATTCGAAAAGCTCTTTCGGAATGTCCTCAATAAAGTTGCGAAGGATAAAGACCCCTGCCACTTGGCCCCCAACAGAGGCCATCACGACCAGAGCCCACAAGCTGTTCACCAATCCCAAGTTCATCAGGAGGTCGAAGAGCGTTACGAGGGCGGCAACCGTTCCGGGGAGGAACATAGTGGCCATCACCAGATAAAAAATCACATTCTTCCCCGGAAAATCGAAACGGGCGATTGCGTAGGAACACATCAACACGATCACCAGAGTTACGAACGTGCCGGTGAATGATACAAAAATCGAATTCGCAATATATCCATTAACCGTTTCCCAGGCGACCTTCCAGTTGCCCCATTTCCAGTCCAAGGGATTATCAAAAAACCAAGGGTTCTGGAGGAATTGGTCGTTCGATTTAAAGCTCACCACGATCATGATGAACAGCGGGACGAACGCAAAGAAGAGAACGAAAGCGACGTACCCGATTTTAACGCCTTCGGCGACCTTGTTGATTTTCTCAGCCATAATAAAATTTCCAGTTCTGCAACAGGGATTATTTATCCACCTTCACAAACTTCTGATTGATGACGGTCAGAAGTAGAATGATCACGAAGAGAACCATCCCTAGAGCACACGCATAGCCAAACTGACCATCGACGAACGCGGCTTGGAACATGAACAGACCTGGAACCAGGCCTTTGTTCCCCGGACCCCCGTCCACCCCGAGAAGGATGAAGAAGATCTCATAGGCGACCAAGGTATTGATCGTCATGAAAATGATGTTGATGCGGACCTGCGTCATGATGAGTGGCAGTTCGATCCGGAAGATCATCCCGAGAGGAGTTACACCATCAAGGCGTGCAGCCTCATAGACGTCTTCCGAGATATTCTGAAGCCCCGAAAGGTAAATCAGAACCCCAACAGTCCCCACCCAAGGGAAGCCCCAGAAGAGAATCGCTGGGATGACCAAATCCTTATTCCCGAGCCAAGCGGGTTTCCCATTGGCAAACTGATCAATTGGAGAGGTCCAAATCGAGCCAAAGAGGATAAGTAGAGAACCTACGGTAATAACTGCCAAACCGATGTAGATGATCAGCGGACGACCCGTGAAATAGTCGCGTTTGGAACGAACCAGCTCGTAGACCGCCATCCCCACCAAGAGGAGCGCTGAAAGCCGCCACATAATTCCGCCCCAGAAAACAAGGACGCCGGCAAGGATGATAAAAGGCCAAATGATCCAGCTCCCACTCATCCGACGGGATCCGAAAAACATCCAAATGACAAACGCACCGAAGAGCGACAACCAGCCTGATGCCGAGACAAGTAGACCGGCAGAACTAGAAATCGGAAAAAGGCAGCTACCCACGAGAATCCAAAGGTAATCCCCGATCCTCGATGGGGTTCGCTCCTTTCGAAACGAAAAGGTAATAATAATGGCGCCGAGTAAGACGATTCCGCCAACGCTCCCAAAAATCGGATTGATGAAATGATTTGAGACAGGTTCCAACTGGTTCGCGATCGAGGGCATCACTCCATCCAGCCAATTCAGGACGCTCATCAATCCCGTGGCATTTAAAAATCGGTTCACCAGCCCAAATTCCGGTTCGTAGAAACTCTTCCAAATCAGAAGAAAGACCATCGCCGGAATGATCATCGGAACAACGAAACATACTTGGAAGAAGTAACGCAAACGGTCGCTGGCAATCCGGTGAAGAGCAATGGCGGCCAGAATCCCCGGCCATAACTTCAAAAGATTGGCCACCAACAAAATCCCGACCAACTTAAAGGACTGCCAAAATTGTGGGTCCTTGAAGGCTCGGGCAAAATTGTCAAAGCCGATGTATTCCTGGACGGATGGTGGCTCCCACCGGAAAAACGACATGATAACCACATCGATTTTCGGGTAATAACTGAAGACAAGAAGGGAGAGCGTTGTCGGAAGGACTAGCAGGTAGAGGGAAAGGTAGAGTTTGCTCTTTTGAAAGAACTTCGCTCGCTTTCGCGCGCTGTTTAGCTGCTCGGAAGTTAGATTGTTTTCCATTTTAGCTTAATCAGAATTTCGGGAATTCTTTTCCGGGGTTGTAATGTTTCCATAGGATTTCCGAGCTGACTCCCTCATCGTTCGTTAATGATTGATAGAGGATCGACTCGGTTCGTTCACGAGCTCTCTGGTCATCAAAAAAGAAGGACTCAAAGTCTTCTACGCTCATGCTTCGGTCATTCGCTCTCATCGTATCCGCCTCTTGCTGGTGCAAACGGAACCACGAGCGCTTCATGCCCACTTCGGGAATATCCAGGAAATCTCTCAACCGTTGGACGAACTCGTCGTAGGTGATACTCCCGTCTAAATAGAGCTTTCGCTGTCCGGTATAGACCGACTCAAACCCACCAGACAGCTTCATCCCCAAGACCCAATCTTTCGGGCGGCCTTCGATAATCGGGGTAAACGGTGCCATAGTTTCCGTAGCCTTCGAACCGATAATCGCGGGCAACCAGCGAGCTCGCAAAGTCATCTCTTCGTTGATCGGCTGAGAGGTGATGAATTTCAAGAAATCCAAGGCCCAATCGAAATTCTTACTCGCCTTGTTGATTGCTAAAGGGACCCCGGCATTTGCATCCGCCGCAGAAAACCTGTTAGGCAAATAATCCTCCCAACGCTCGCCTTCGCTGGGAAATGGAGCCGGCCGAATTACGACATTGAAGCGATCCTCCGGCTTATCTCGATTCGCGGCACCAAACAGAATCCCCGCCGCATCCCATCCACCGGATGAAATCGCCGCCGCATTTCCGAGAACAAATCTCCGTTGCGCTTGCTCGCGGTCGAGTCCGACGTAACCCGTGGGGTAGTATTTGGTAAAAATCTTGCCGAGCTCGAACGCCTGATAGATTGCGGGTTCATCAAAATTCCAGACATTCCCTTCATACCATCCGGCGACACTTTCCAGAGTGGACAAATTCACGGAGGAAGGCACCATTTTGACTCGGTCTGCAAAATGGGAAAAGAACACATTTTGATAGTAATTAGTCAAGTCGGTCGCGTTGTACTTACTCCCTGAAACCGGGACTAATGTATCAATTCCCATTTTTCTCGAATACGCATTCACGGCTTCGCAAAAGAGAATCAATTGCCCCAAGGTCTCTGGTGGTTCCTCCGAATCCAACCAAGAATAAAGGCGATCATTCTCAGGTAGAAAACCACGAACTTCGCCGTTTTCTTCCCGAATCCAACAATTCTGAAGCCATTCCGGTTGAGGATCACTGGCCAGCCCCTCTAGGATCATTTCCTTGGCTGCCTTGACAAACGTCATGTTGTAAAAGATCCTCATGGAACCAAATGAAGCGATCGGCACCGCATAATAGTCATCAAGCTGCTCGTCATATCCACCAGCCATACCATCGACAAAAGTGTCCTTCCACGGAGCTTTCGCGAGATACTCTGCAAGCTGAGGGTCCAGATCACTACTGAGGTTTTGAATATTATTGTAGGGATTCGGTTCGGTCACATATGAACCCAAGGCCGCAAAAAACTTGGCCACCGCATTCCCCTTGATCAACTCGGTTTTCCCTTTGGCTGCGATATCCGGGGCGGTTCCACTGATCAAGTGGACATTCATAAACTGAGAATAGACTTTCTCCGTTATCCCCGTTTGTTCCACTTGAATCCCTGCCTCCCGAACGTGAGGAAGTTCATTGTATTGGTCGATAGCCCACTGCAATCCTTCCCGAAACCCCGGCTCAAGCTGCCAGTGAGCGACGAGAACCTGCCGTTTGCCGGAACCTCCCTCTCCTTCCCCTTTCGGAAGAAGCAGAAAACGACCGGCACTGAAGATATAGGCGACCACCAAAACGATGACCGAAATGTACGATAATTTGAATTTTCCTTTCATTTCAGAACTCCCCTTATACCTCACCGTAAGCCGTCAACTCCGGGATCTCGATTTCGAGTTCCGGATTCTGCTCTGCCAGCTTTATCAGTTCTTCGCGCGCTATCCAACGGTACCGGCTACGAGGATATTTGGTAACAATCGTTGTATAATAAGTGACCGCATCCTCAGTTAGACCCAAGTGAGTCGCCAACTGACTCATTTGCCAGATATAGACGTCCTCTTTCGATTCCACCGCAAAGCCCTTTGCGTAGGCTAATTGCATCGCCTCCAAGGCAGCTTCCTCATCACCCAGATAGAATCTCTCGATATCTCCGACAAACTGCCAGCCCACATTCGCATAAGGAGCATCGGGATCCTCCTCAAAGTAAGAACGAACGATGTTCACTGCCTCTTGATAACCCTCTTGATTCAAATCATCTATATAAGTCTGCGCGAGACGAAGAATGGCACGACTACCCAGATCGGTTCCGGGCACCGCTTCCGCCACTTTCAAATAATACTCCCGTGCCACTTCAGCATTCTTCGGGTCATCGGCAAAATCCTTCACCTCCGCGATCCGGCCCAGATTCAAATAACAGCGATTCCGTACCGCTTCATCCTCGGTCGTAATCGCTACTTCCTCGAAGAGATCACTAGCCTCCTGAACGAACTCTGGAGTCGAAGGGCTACGATGCCAGGCCGAAATCCCAAGAGCATAGGCGAGCTCGACCCACTCGGGGTCAGACGGACTCATTCCTTCAACAGCGGTAGTTAAATCATCATAAGCCTCTTCGAAGTCGAAGATCGAAAGAGCCTGAAGCCCTTGTTCTGCCGCCGATTCCGACGAACTCTCGTTTCCACATCCGGAAACGAGTGACAAGGAGAGCAAGCCCAGCGACGAGAGAAAACATCCACGGAGCACAGGCAAAGACAGCTTGGACTTTAAACTGCCCTTCGATTTTTCAAGAAGAACGGAGCCCAAGTCTCTACAAGAGGAAGGCGGCGGGGGGAGGGGGATCATTAGATTCGTTAATGTGAAAAGGATAAAAGGTTAAGATTAGGAACTGCTAACCACATGTCCACAGAAAGATTCGAAAATCTTTGAACGAAACAAGGGTTTTCTGACAAAAAGTTTAATACATATGTTGAAAGTGTCCGATTTGTCCGCTGGTTTCGAGACCGAGACGGGGTTTCTTGAAGCCGTCGATCGGGTGTCATTTCGCGTCGACGACAAAGAATCACTGGGAATTGTCGGCGAATCCGGGTGCGGGAAGAGTGTTACCGCTCACAGCATTCTCGGCCTCCTCCCCCAGCCTTCCGGAAAAATCACCGGAGGGACGATCAGCCTCAACGGCAAAGAGCTTGCCACGCTCGGAGAGAAAAAACTGCGAGAAATCCGCGGGCGGGAGGTCGGCATGATCTTTCAGGAACCGATGACAGCGTTAAATCCTGTCCATCCCATTGGACGCCAGATCGCCGAATGCCTGCGGACTCATGGAATGGGCAAAAAACGGCAAAACCGTGATCGAGCTCTGGAACTTTTACAGAAAGTGGGGATCCCCTCCCCCGAACAACGCCTGAAAGAATATCCTCATCAACTATCGGGAGGGATGCGCCAACGGATCGTCATCGCAATGGCTCTGGCCTGCCATCCTCACCTCCTGATCGCAGACGAACCAACCACAGCCCTCGACGTAACCACCCAGGCCCAGATTCTCGAGCTGCTTGCCGAGCTTAAGGAATCCCTTTCCATGGCCTTGATCCTGATCACCCACGACCTTGGCGTGATTGCCGAAACCTGCGACCGGGTGGTCGTCATGTACGCGGGGCGGGTGGTCGAGTCCGCTCCGGTTCGGGAGATCTTTGCCAATCCACTTCACCGCTATACCGCAGGGCTACTTCGCTCAATTCCCTCCCTGGAAACGGTTCCCAAGACACGACTCTCTACCATCCCGGGCCGAGTCCCCGGGCTCGCAGAACTTCCGGTCGGCGCCCGATTTGCCCCGCGTTCCGATCACCCGCAGATTGACGACTATCTCCAATCCGAAGACTTCCACTCCAAGCGACCCGATCTGATCGAGGCCGCTCCGGGCCACTGGGTCGAGGATTGCGATTACGTGAGGACAGACTGATGAAAACCGGTATTCAGATCCGCGACCTGCAGGTCCACTTCCCTCTCCGCGGTGGGCTAATTCCCCGCGTCCAAAAGGTTTGCCGGGCCGTTGATGGCCTTTCGCTCGAAATCCGTCCTGGCCAGACTCTTGGAATCGTTGGAGAGTCCGGATGCGGAAAAACCACGCTGGGCAAAGCCGTCTGCCGCCTCGTTCGTCCGACTGGAGGACAGGTCCTCCTCGACGGAGAAGATGTTCTTTCCCTCCGGCGAAAAGACCTCCTTCGCTATCGTCGGCAGGTTCAGATGATCTTCCAAGATCCCGCCGAATCCCTGAATCCCCGGCAAACCGTGGGGCAGATCCTCGAGGAGCCTCTGGTCATCCACAAGCTGGGCAAGAGCAGTGAACGAAAAGGCCAAGTCCGTAAGATCCTCGATGAGGTCGGCCTGCCCGCCTCGGCCGTCGATCGCTATCCCTTCGAGTTCTCCGGAGGACAACGTCAGCGGATCGGGATTGCCCGCGCGTTAGTACTCCGCCCTTCCCTGATTATCTGCGACGAGGCCGTCTCCGCACTCGATGTTTCCGTCCAGAGCCAGATTCTCAACCTGCTCCTCGATTTGCAGAAGGATCACGGTTTCGCCTATCTCTTTATCTCGCATGACCTTGCCGTGGTTCGCCATGTTGCCGACCGAATTGCAGTTATGTATTTGGGTAAAGTCGTCGAGGAAGCCCCCCGCGAAAAGCTTTTCGCCTCGCCACTCCACGCCTACACGAAGGCCCTCATCTCCGCGATTCCCCAAGCCGATCCAACTGCTCAGCGCCAAAGAATCATTCTGGAAGGTGATGTGCCCTCTCCCATCGATCCACCGCCAGGATGCGCCTTTGCCTGGAGGACCTATCTGCCCTGCACAGAAGAGCAGGCCCGACAGCCGGGGAAGTTCATCGAGGCGGAACCCGACCACTGGGTAGAGGCTCATCCGGGCACGATCGAAGATTTCTCCACTCGTTTCGGCACCGCACGCACCTGACCTTTTCCATTCAACACTTAATTAAACTTGGACCCGACTTGCTCCATCAATAAAACGGAGCAAAAATAAACCAATCTACCAATGGCATTTTCAAAAGAATACTCTTCCTATTCGATGGACCGAGCTGACGGCAACGTCCGAGCCCGGTTCATCCGGCGCGTCTACGGGCACCTCGCAGCGGCAATCGTCGCATTCGCCCTGATCGAGGCCTTTATCCTGCAGCTGGAAATTACCCGCACGCTGTCCGCCAAAGTTCTCCAAGCGCCCATGGGATGGCTCCTCGTCCTCGGAGGATTCATGATTGTAGGATTCATGGGCCGCCGACTCGCTTCCTCCCAGTCCCGCCAGATGCAATACGCGGGCCTCGGTCTCTACATTGTTGCCGAAGCAATCATTTTCGCCCCCCTCCTGCTTTTGGCCAACGCATACGCCGGTGGAGGCGTCATTCTTCAGGCGGCAATCATGACCGGACTCCTTTTCGCAGGACTGACCGCTACCGTCTTCATCACCCGTAAGGACTTTTCCTTTCTCGGGAGCATTCTGACGATTGGTGGGTTTGTCGCTATTGGGCTGATCGTCTGTGCGACGCTATTCGGATTCAGTCTAGGCCTCTGGTTTTCGGTGGGCATGATCCTGTTCGCCGGAGCTGCTATCCTCTACGACACCTCCAACATCCTCCATCATTACCACGAAGAACAATATGTGGGAGCCTCGCTCGAGTTGTTTGCTTCAGTCGCCCTGCTCTTCTGGTACGTCCTCCAGCTTCTACTTTCTCTCTCAAGCGACTAAAACCACCCGAACGGGATATTTTTGCCAGAAGCCGGACGGAAAAATCGCGGACGACTCCGATTTTCTCTTCTGGCCCGGACAATTACCTACGCCGAGTTATTGAAATTTCTTCGAAGCTGTCCGATATTGGAACACTCCATCCCTCTGGACCTCCTTCCGAAGAAATCAGATCAATGAGCGCATCCGAGACAATCGCCTCACCCGCGATCCCCCTCTATCGGCAGGCGCAGGAATGGCTCCTTCCGGCACTTCAGCCCGGTGCGGCCTACGCGGTCGATGCCACATGCGGCAACGGGCACGATACTCTTTTCCTCTGCAACGCCCTCGGAAGCGACCAGTCCGTTATTGGCTTTGATCTCCAATCAGAAGCCATTGAGAGCACCCGAGAGCGCCTTCGGAAACACCATTTTCACCCGATCCTGCTGCGAGAGAATCATTCGCAGCTCGAGGAGGCGCTAGATCGCAACTCAATCGGATCTATTCAAGCCGCAATCTTTAATCTGGGTTATCTTCCCGGGGGAGACCATTCGCTCACGACCCAGCCCCCGTCTACTCTTCTAGCGATTCAAGCCATCCTCAGCCGCGCAACATCTCACTTTCGCCTATCAATCGTGGCCTATCGTGGCCATCCCGGAGGTCTCGAAGAAGCCAGCCAAATCCGGAATTTTTTGAGAAATCTGCCCAGTGACCGATTCACCTTCGTGCAAAAGGAGGGGCAAAACCACGAAACCGGTCCCATTTTCCTCGGTATCGGCCCTCATGAAAGCAATCCAACCAATTAAGACCTATGAATCACTCAAACCACACAAAGTCTCGCCGAAAATTCTCCTGCATTTTCCTTCTTTCGCTTCTCCTCTTACCTGTGGAAGGCCTTTACTCTCAGGAGGTTGAATGGCAATCAGTCAGCCACCCCCAAATGTTGCTGTTTATTCCTTCGGGTTGGGAGATTCAGACAACTCCCGATAGCAGCGACATCGAAGCGACTAGCCCTTTAACTGGTGAGCAGGACGATTTTCAAGAGTTCCTTCTGGTCCAGGTCGACACCGTCGAAAGCGATGAGTCGTTAAACCAATTCGCCGATAGCTTCATCGACGAGTTATCCGAAAATGTGGAAGACTTTCAGCAGACCCAGCGAGAACCCTCCGAATTTGGAGATAATTCCGGTTTAAAAATTGATGCGACCGCCGAGATCGACGGGGAAAAGATCTACCTGCGAATTTTCCTGACCCAGCAAGAGAATCGCATCTACGTCTCTCAATTCCGCAGCAATCGTAAAGATATGGACGGGATGGAGCCGTTAATGGATCAAATCCTCGCGGGCATACACCCGTACGAGACACTTGTGGGGCAGTCCTACTACAACAATCTCTTCGTTATTCAGTTTCCCCAGGACTGGTCCGTTAAAGAAGGACTTCCCGGCACCCACGTGGCAGGCATTAGTCCCCAGACAGATCCGAAAGATCCCTTCCGAGACCGATTCACCGTGGGATCCCAACCGTTGAAAGAGGGGATGACCTACGACAAATATGTCGACAAAAACTTCGATACATTGCTGTCACAGCTTCCGGGAGCTCAGAAAATTAACGAAGGTACCCGAACCGTGGCAGGAGTCGAAGCTCGGGAGCTCGAACTATTTCATCGCGCTGGAGGCCAGAAGACCTTCCTCCGTATCGTCATGGTAGAGAAATCAGGACGGATCTTCACCTTGTTCTGCGCCGGCATGAACCCCGATTACGAGAATTTTAGACCGACCTTCGACAAGATCCTAAATAGCTTTGCATCCCCCACGCCTCCTAGTAATGTTGCGACCAATCCATGACCGGACTGCTCCGCACATCTCTCTTCTTTTTCCTCCCCATTTTCGCTGGCCTCTTTGTATATCATACATGGAGAGGCCAGCAGCCCTCTCCTGCTGAACAAAGGCAAATATTCGGCGAGGATCATGCGGACGTGCTCAGCGCAATCCGGTCGACAGCAGAAACCTATTTGAAAGAGGGAGAAACAGGTCGGCTTGAGCTGCCTTCGGAATTATCCGTTCAAGGAGTCATCCTCGCCGAAGTCGTCACAGACTCTGTCCCTGAGCTCACCTTAATCGAAGCTTCTCTTCTCAGTTCGGGAACGTGGACCCTCACTCCAGAACCGCGCACCGATGTCTCCTACGCCTCAAATTTCCGCTTTCTCCTGAAACCGACCACCGGGGAGGACAAAGTCCACGTAATTCTTTACGAGGACACCGTTTATCAACCCGACGGCAATCCCTCCCGATTGAACGTCTACCTCAAGGAAGAGACTCAAGAGAACCATGGATAAACGTCCGATTTTCCGGAGTTTTTTTAAGCACTGGACGATCGCAGCGTTGATCGTCGTAAACCTGTCGGAGGCCACCCCCGTCAGCCTCAGCAGTGAAAGCATGAGCGGTTTCACCGAAGCCATTCAGCTCGAAGAGCAGCTTTCCAACGAATCGAGACAGTGGGATCGACAGAAGCGCATTCTGGAGAACGAAATTCAGGTCCTCCAAACCGAATTGGAAGAAACTCAGCGGCGCATCGAGTCCATCCAGTCGGAGAAAACCGAGGCTCGGGAGCGTAGGGAAGAACTTCTGCAGCGGCTGGAGGAGGAGCAGGAACTCTCCAGCGGCCTCCGGCGAATCGCCGACAAACTATCAGCCCCCAGCCTAACTCTGATCGAGAACCTCCCGAATTGGTCTGTTGTCTGGAAAGAAGAAGAGCAAGCCATCGAGGAAACCTCATCGCCTATTGGGCTCCTCCGTTTCTTGCAAGAGGTCCAAGCCGAAAATTCGCAAATCAATGTTCGTTCCCTGGAAGTCACCGACCCTGAATCCGGCGAAGCCTACCGCGTCGATCTCCTTACGGTGGGCTTGGGAGCCGCTCTATTTGCTTCGGAGAACGGTCAATTCGGAGGCCATTTCATTGACAATCGAGGAGAATGGACCCCTCAAATCTCACCGGAATATTCAGGAGCCATTCGCAGAGCCATCCTTCAGGAAAAAGGCACCGCCGAGCCGAGCCTCCTCAACCTTCCCATTTCTCTCAGCGGACAATGATGAAAAGGCGTTTTTTCCGATTCTTCATTCTACCGCTTCTGTTGGCTGCCGCTCCTACAATACAAGGGGCAGAATCCTTGGCCGAAATCTCCGCGCAGGGACGCGCTGAGGCCCGACAAGCACTCTCCGAACTGCGCAACTTCCGGCTCAAAGTTCAGGAAGAACAAATCCCCCTCGAGCAAGAGATTCGCCAACTACGCTCGCAACTAGAGGAGTCTCAACAGAAATTGCGAAAACTTCGCGAAGCTGCGGACTCCAATGACGTCGCCTTGGCCGATCTCGAACGCCAGGTCAATCAGCTCGCGTCCACCCGCAGCGCGGCTGAGTCTCTAATCGAAGAACTCATCGAAGAGCAGGCCCTCACTCCCGACAATCGACTCGATCCGGAGCACAACACCCAATACGAAAAGTGGAAAGATAGCGCCCCCGGTCCTGAGAAATTAAAGCTCTCCACGGACCTTCTGATCAGACTTACCGAATCTCTCCACCAATCGATCGGTGGAGGAACTGCTCCGACCACAATCTATTCTCCGGATGGCCAGAAAATCTCGGGCACCGGATTGTCCATCGGCCCGCTCACCTATTTTTACAGCCCGGAAGCTTCGGGCATCGTCGATACATCTGACCCAACATTTCCCAAGCTGAGCCCCTCTCCTGCAGACGAGGCCCAAAGAATTCGCACCGTGATCGAAAGCGGTTCTGGCACGGTTCCCATTGATGCAACTGGTGGAGCCGCACTTGCGCTCCGTCAAAATTCGCCCGACCTCCTCGGTGAAATCCTTCGGGCCGGGATCTGGATCTATCCCATTCTCCTGGCCGCCTTGATCACCGTGATCGTCGCCATCACGAAATGGATTTCCGTGGGCAGAGTCCGCAGCTCGATTCGCCGGGCGCGCTCACAGTTTCCCGAAGTCTGGTCCTCCAAGAACGAAGCGCAGCAAGAGAAATTTCTCCAGCACCAATCGCCCCTGCTTCGTCCTTTCTGGGAAACTCTCTGGAACACCCGGAATTCCGACCCAGAATCGCGAGAGGATCTCCTCTACGCCCGCCTCATCGCCATCCGCCTTCGCCTGACTCGCGGCCTCGCCGCGCTCTCCGTCATAGCCGCCACGGCTCCTCTGCTCGGACTTCTCGGCACCGTCACCGGAATGATCACGACCTTCCAACGGATTACTCTCTTTGGCACTGGCGACCCTCAAAGCCTCTCTGGAGGAATCTCCGAAGCTCTCCTGACCACGAAATTTGGCCTCATTGTCGCCATCCCGACCTTTCTGCTCTACGCCTACCTCTCCCGCCGCTCGCAGGGAACCGTCGCCAACCTCGAAGCATTCTCTCGCCAATTCGAAGGAGCACCAGCTCCCGACTCTTCGAGCGAACGATGAACCGACTCATAGAGGAATCCTGGGAAATTTGGCAAGCCGGCGGACCGCTGATGCTTCCGCTCGCGCTTTTGGCCTTTGGCCTCTTTTACGCCGAGACCCGCCTCTTCCTCCAAATTCGAAGGCACGTTCCGGGAGTGCCTGCCTCCCTTTCCCAGACAAACCGCTCGATTCCGTACATATTCGAATCGCTCCGGGAACGAATTCTCCAGCCCATCGATCGAAAAATTCGGTTCTACGCCATCCTTGTCGGAGTATGTCCACTTCTCGGACTCCTTGGAACTGTGGCCGGGATGACCACCACTTTCACCGGCATGGCTGAACCCGGTGCCTCCAATCTCTCTTTCGAAGTCGCCGGAGGTGTTTCGGAAGCACTGGTGACCACTCAGGCAGGCCTTCTCGTCGCAATCCCCGGCATGGTTCTCCTCTCCTTTCTTCGGAGAGGCCGTGACCGTATCGCCCTTCGATATTTCGGTCTGGAAGCCAAAGCCTTGGAGCAAGGCTCACTATCGATCTCAACCGGGCCAAGCAACTCCGACGCCAATAAACCCCAACCCCGGTTTTCTACGCCATGAGACGCCGCCGCTCCATTAGCGAGGAACCGGAAGGGGCCCTTGCCGAAGAAACGATCAATGTGTCTCCACTCATCGATGTGGTTTTCATTCTGCTCATCTTTTTCATCGTCACGACCGTCTTTGTCCGCGAAACCGGAATCGACGTCGAACGCCCACGGGCCGCGAGTTCTTCAGAACTTTCCCGCGAGGCGCTTCTCATCGCAGTCGATGCCGAAGGCGCCGTTTTCTATGGAGGCTCCCCTCTCGACATCCGGGCTCTACGATCTACGGTGAAGAGACTCCTGCAGGGAGACCCACGGCCGGTGATCATTCAGGCTGACAGAAGGACCTCCACGGAGGACCTCGTCGCCGTGATCGACGAGATCAGCCTCGCCGGTGCCGAATCGGTCAATATCGCAACGCGCGCCTCCGATGGGTAAATCTCTCAAACGAGGCGACCGGTTGATTCCGGCACTCGTGGCCGGAGTTCTGACCTTCTTGCTGTTTCTCCTCCTCCCTCTATCCCGGATGCTCTCGCCGGATTCAGATGAGGAACGGTGGAACGTTCGGGAGATCACTCCCGCTCAAGTGCCTCCCCCGCCTCCTCCCGAGCCAGTCGAGTCCCAGCAGTCTTCCCTGGCATCCGCCGCTGCACCGGACCTCCGACCCGCCCCAGAGCAACTTTCCCTAAAGGCACTTCCCATTACTCTTTCCGTCAATCCCGACGCTGATCTCATCGCCTCTCCTGCAATTTCCTCTCTCGCGGGGGGATTCAACGCTGGAGACGAGATTCGCCGGTTTACCTTTGCCGATCTCGACGGAGGCCCTCGCGTTCTCAGCGTACCTCCGGTTTCCATTCCCCTCCGCTTGGCCCGGCGTGGATTCGGCCGAGGCCGCGTCGTCTTTTCAATCCGAATCCTAACGGACGGATCCGTCGAGATTCTAGACGTCCTCGAAAGTACCCATCCTGAACTAATTGACGCTGCCCGCCGCTCAGCTTCCCGCGCACGATTTGAACCACCCGAAATCAATGGACAACCCGTTGAGGTCGAAGGAAAATGGCCCTTATTGATCGACGCCTCACCGCGATGAAATTCTACTTCTCCACAATCACCCTTCTCCTGCTCTGCATCCTGACCGGAAAGAGCCTGGCCCAGAACCTCCAGCCGGAAGAATACTCCTGGGACAACCCGGAATTTCGCGAACGGTTTGTCGGATCCTATGGGGTGCTTAGCGATGTCGAACCGCGACTCACCTCGGAGGAACAAACATTTCTCCGGGAAACCGTTCTGCCATTGCTTCAGGAGAATCCCCAGGAAGCCGGGAGTATCGTCGCCGCCAAACTCAGCGAATCCACTTCTCCCGCTCTGTACTTCATTCTCGGAAACATCCTCCTGGAGCAGAACCAAATTGATCCCGCCCGTCAGAACCTGCAAAGAGCGCTATCCCTCTTCCCGGATTTTCGCCGGGCTCATCGCTCCATGGCCCTATTGGAAGTCAGGGCCAACAACTATTCCCAATCGATTCCTCACTGGATCAAAGTGATTCAACTCGGGGGCGGCGACGATCAGAGCTACGGCCTTCTCGGATATGCCTATCTCCAGGAAGGCGACTGGACACCCGCCGCTCGCGCCTTTGAAAATGCGATTTTATACCGCCCGGAAAGCCGGGATCTCCGCCGTGGCCTCGTCCATTCCCTAATCCAATCCAACCAGTCAGAAGAAGCTGCAGAGATGGTTCAAAAACTCCTCGATGAGGATCCGGAAGATCCCCAGCTTTGGCGTCTACTGGCGAATTTCTATCTAGAGGAAGAGAACCTCCCCCAGACAGCTGCAGCACTTGAAGTGGCCGTCCGCATCGCCGAACCGACTCCAGACACTCTCTTTCTTCTCGGAGGCGTCTATACGAGCTTGGGACTCCCACAGAAAGCCCTCTCGGCCTATGAACGGGTCCTCCAGCTACCATCGAACAACATCGATTTCGAAGAAGCCTTTCGCCCCGTCGAAATCCTCCTTCAGCAACGACTTTGGGAGGAAGCGATTCGTTATTCCGGTCTTCTCCGCAGCCACTATGGCCGCGACCTCAATTCCGAACAATCGAACCGCATCAACGCAGCCATCGCGACCTCGCGACTCTACGTCAATCCGACACCCCAAATAGCCGAAACCGCACAAGCCTACACGGAAGTATTTCCCCTGGATGGCCTCTTGCACTTAGCATTGGGAGACTATCTCTCAAAAAATGATCAAATCGAGGAAGCCCTTCTCGCCTATCGACGCTCCGCCGCTACCGAAGAATTTCAATATGAGGCGAAACTCCGACTAGCCAATCTTCTCGTCACCGAAGAACGATATGACGAAGCGATTCGACTTCTTCGAGAGCTTCAGGAAATCCAATACAACAACCGGGTAGCAACCTTCCTCGCGAGACTCGAGGAACTTCAACTCTCCAGCGGAAGCTAAAGAACTCTTAACCAAACAACCCCTTCCGCAATCCAGTTCCCACGGAGAGCCCCTTCCAGTCACTCCCTTGCATAGGATGAGGCCTTCGCCTTCGCGTTCCATCCGGTTCATCTTCCAAGGCCTTTCTAACAAAGTCCTCCGATCCCAGCACCATCCCGTCCGAAAAATAGCGAACCCGGCACCGCAATACCACGGAAAGGGGCAACTTCCCCTTCTCCTCCTGCAAAACCCGCACCGCTTCTTCGTGAGAAATGGAGGCTTTCCCATCTTTCTCACCATCGCCAGCCCCATACAAAGTCTGCCGATACCCAGCCAGATCCTTATCTACAACAGAAAGCCCAGCCCGAGCCAGTCGGCCGCCTCCAAGAGCCTCCGCATACCCACAAAACCGATAATCCTTAGGATCCGAAACCAGCCCGGCCCGAACCGCGTTCAGGTCAATATAGGCCGCCACCGTCCGCAAAGCCCACCGATCCCCTTCGACCAGCACACTCTTAAAACGAGCCGACCAAAGCGGCCCAAACCGATCACGTGAGCGGTTGAACCAAAGCGTAAACCGAAGCTTCAGAGTCCGCATAAACTCCGAAACGTCATGCATTCGCCGAATAAGAGCCTTCCGCAACTCCCTCCCATCAAGAAAATTATCCTTCAAATGCCCCTCCAGCACCTCCGCAGGCATCGGATTCCAAGGAGTAGGCTTAGGATACAACTTCCGATAACGACGAACCAACTCCGCATCCGAAACCTCAGTCCCTGCCGGTGGCACCTCCACCAAAATATGGAAATGGTTCTTCATCACCGCATAAGTAACCACCCGAACCCCGGAAAACTCGGCCACCTGCCAGATCATCTTCCGCAAAACCTCCCTCTCCCGGTCACCGAAGAGAGCCTCCCCATTCACGGTCCGACTCATCAGATGATAATAAGCCAATTGATTCGACACCTTGCGCTTACCCATGCCCCCACCCTGAAGATCCAGCCATCCTTGTCAATCTTTTTAAAACAGTTATATCAAATATGACTACCAACAAATCTGAGCTATAATTTTGGAGACCAGATTAAGCAATAGGGGCTTTGCTATCGATCTGAAGAGCTTTCATGTCTGGCGGGACCGTCGCGAGAGCTTCTTCCATCGATGTAATTCCGTCACGAACTTTGATCATGCTATCTTGGTGCAAGGTTCGCATTCCATTGCGGACCGCAATATCCTTCAATCTCGCGGTTTCGAGTTCTTCGTTGATTCCCTTTACGAGCTCGTCGCTGATGGACATCAATTCGTGAATACCGATACGGCCCTTGTATCCTGAGCCTCCACAAGCGGGGCATCCGTTTGGACTGGCTCGATAAATTGAGCCTGACCATTTGATCGCCTCCTCAATGATGGTTCTCTCATTTCCTTCCGGTTCGTAGGGCTGGCGGCAGTTC
This sequence comes from Puniceicoccus vermicola, assembly GCF_014230055.1. NCBI lineage: Bacteria > Pseudomonadati > Verrucomicrobiota > Opitutia > Puniceicoccales > Puniceicoccaceae > Puniceicoccus > Puniceicoccus vermicola. Next base: position 211,008 of record NZ_JACHVA010000127.1, read on the forward strand.
TTACAGACCCGCCGCATAAGGCGTTGAGCGCAGACACAGACCAAGGAGGCTGAGATCATGAAGGGCTCAATTCCCATTTCGGTGAGTCGTGCAACTGTGCTGGGAGCGTCGTTCGTGTGAAGGGTGCTGAAGAGCATGTGCCCCGTGAGTGCAGCTTCGACGGCAATGTTGGCAGTTTCCTGATCTCGGATCTCCCCCACTAGGATGATATCTGGATCCTGACGCAAAAAGGCTCGGAGGGCGGCCGCGAAGGTCAGCCCGATTTTTCGGTTCATCTGTACCTGGCACAGGCCTGGGAGCGTGTACTCGATCGGATCCTCTGCTGTACGGATATTGACCGTCGGGTCGTTGATTTCGTTGAGAGCGGAGTAAAGCGTCATGGATTTCCCGGAACCCGTAGGGCCACAGTGGAGAATCATTCCGTAGGGACGGCGGATGAGTTCTCGGTATTCTCCCAAATTCTCTTCGGAAAACCCGAGGGCCGTAAGAGGTAAGGTACTCTTCTGTTTGTCGAGAATACGCATGACACAGCCTTCTCCGTGATTCAACGGGCAGGTTGCTACGCGGAGATCGATATCTATCCCCTTCTTATTGAACTGCTTGTAGACGATTCGTCCGTCCTGAGGGACTCGCTTTTCAGCGATATCGAGGTTAGCCATAACCTTAATCCGCGCCAGCAGAGCTGCTGAAACTTTCCGCGGTAGGTTTAGTTTTGTCTGGCAGATACCGTCCACGCGTACGCGGACACGCGTTTCATTCTCGAAGGGCTCGACGTGGATATCGCTGCCTCCTGAATAATAGGCGTCCTCAATTAACCGACTGGCAAGCTGGATGATCGGACCGGATTCCTCGTCACTGAGGCTCTCTTCGTTGATCTCCTCCTCGGCGCCATATTCCATCCCGAGCTGGTCGACTACGTCGCCAAATCCGACAGCCACCTGAGCGGTCCCCTCGTCTTCCAGAGCCGCGTTGATATCGTCGGTCAGGCCGAGAAGGACATGAACCTTCGATCGAGTCTTCCGCTCGATTTCCTGAATCAGCTGAACTTGAAACGGATTATCGAGAACAACGGCAAAAAAATCGCCAATCATACCAAGAGGAAGAACGCCTTTCTCCTGGCAGTAGTCCTTATCCAGTTTCTCGAATGTATACTCGTCCTTCGCGAAGCGTTTCGCGTTGAAGGGATTATAGTGAAAGCAACGGCTCTTTGCGAGAAGGAGATTGAACTGCGAAACCGCAAACTCCTCCATCAGCTGCCTCTCTACTTCTTCCCCGGAGAGATTTTGGTCGGTCGATTCAATTCTCTCGACTTGGATATCATCGAGGTGCCCGAGTTCACGGAGCTTATGGACGATTTGAAGCTGAGTGCGAGCGAGAACCATAAATCAAAGATTTAGGTGAGAATAACCATCCTTCTCAACTGGCGTCAACCGTATCGAGGAGCTCGGGGAATAAGAGATCCTGTTCGGCAGGAAATTGACTGGCGGGAACTACATCGGAAGAACAGCCAACGGAACGAAGAACCTCTCCCGGTGTTTTTTTCTCAGATTGCAAAATTCCGTCGAGGACCTCGTTCTGTCGAGCCCGCAGAACTTCCTGCAAAGAAGGAGCCGGAACCGTCTCCAGAGGTTCAGTAAGACGTTTCTCTAATGCCGATCGCACATGCTCCTCGCTCAAAGTGGAACTCTTCCATCGCTTCCCGAGACGATACCGAACTTCAACCAGCTCGTCATAATTGCCAGGCCAATCATATCGCAGCAGGAAAGCCACCGCCCTGGGGGACAGATTGAGAACAGGAGCCTCCGGATCCGCCAGAGGCCCGATTAAGTAAGAAGCGATATCCCGATAGCGCCCCTGCAGAGTCGGAACCCGGACCAGATTTCCAAAGATCGTCTCAAGAAGTCCCTCGTCCATTGACATTTCAGCGAGTGAAAGGCGTTCCGAATCAACCGGGAAGATGAAGGTAATCTTCCCTCCCTGCCGAAGATAACTATCTTCCCTCCCCAGAAGTTCATTCAACATTCGCTGCTGCGAACGGTCCAATTCGTCCAAGCCCTTCCCAACAATCACCCGGGAATAAGGCTCCTTCCCGGCGAAACGGGTGATGATCGAGCGAGCTTTAGAACTCAGAAGCTCCGATGCCTCAAAATCAAAAGAAACGACACCGCCCTCCGAGTCATTCCAACCCGCCACCTCAGCCACCAACGGATCGACCTCGAATCCCCGGTCTCCAGAGATGAAGATGGGGGATCCCGTCGCAAAAGCTTCCCAGAGATTCTGCACCCAGCGCCGGGACTCCAACGTTCCCGCCGGGAGAAATCGCAAGGGCTGCGGATAATCCATCTCTGCGTTCGCCCGAGAGCCTCGTTCAGCCCCTGAAGACGAGTCTCCCTGCCCTTCCTGCAATAGAGCCCGCACCTCACCGATCAGCTCAGCCATCTCGAAAGGTTTTTTCAGAATCCGGGTGACCCCGACTTGAGCCGCCTGCCTCATTTCGACTTCCCCCATGTACGCAGAGATCATGACCACTGGAATCGTTTTGTTAAACTCCCGGACCCGACGGATAAAAGCGGTGCCCTCGAGCTTTGGCATCAAGTAATCTGAAACGAGGATGTCAAAATCGCCTTCACGCACACGATCGATCGCCTCCGTGGGATCCAGAGAGACCTCAGCCACTAAGTCATTAGCTTCCAAAGTCTCAACCAGCATCTCCGCAAAGGCCTGATCATCTTCGAGAATGAGGATTTTCGCGTCCATTACCGCTAACTTTTCATCGAATCGCTCTCTCGTCAATCCGCGACCCTCTATTGCCGGAAACGTGTAAACGGCCTTGCGCGAACAACTTCTTTCGTTTCGCATCAGGAAATGACCAACCTCCGGCCCAGATTCACTCCACGGGGAGACGCCCGTGCCCCTTTAGAGGGGAACGATGAGAATCTCCCATCCCGGACTTGGATCCGAACTTCTGGGATCGTTCTGATCGCATTCTATTTCGTCGCCGCCTCCTGGCTGTTCGGTGGGGTCCTCCTCTGGACTCGAGTCATCCTTTTTGGCATTGCCGCCCTCACCTTTCTGGTCGCGATCGCCCCGGTTCCCAATCGAAGCGAGCGCACCTCTGCAGGGGGAGCAACGGGCAAAGCGCTTGTTCGCCTTTTCAAGTTCCCGCCCTTCTGGTTCGGTCTCCTCCTTTTTGGCTACGTCTGCCTGCAATGGGGAAATCCGGCGTGGACGATGACCGTCATGGGAAATAAGTGGTGGATCTCCAATGTCGGCATAAATCCCATCCCCAACTGGCCCTCTTCGATCTACGCTTCCGCCGCACGAGGCAACCCGGCCAGTTTCCTCCTTCGCTTCGGAGGGGTATGGCTGATCATCTGTTCCGGTTGGATTCTTCTCCGCCACCGGCGAGACCTTCTGCCGATCCTCATTACCTTTGCGGTCAACTCCTTCATCATCGCCGTGGTCGCCCTGATCCAGGAGATGCAGGAACCGGACAAAGTGCTCTGGATTTATCCTTGGAAGGGCAGCGATTTTTCAGGGCCCTTTTTCTACCGAAATCACGGAGGGGCTTTTTTCTATACTTCGATGGCCATTTGCTTCGGTCTCGCGCTCTATTTCCAGCGAAACCGAAACCTCATCAGTACCAAGAGTTCGCCCGGACCGGTATTCATCATTCTCGGTCTGATGAACACCGGGGCGACGGTCGCCTCGGGCTCGCGGGCGGGCTGGATCTTTGGGACGGCTGTCCTCTGCACTTACTTCATTCTTGCGTCAAGCATCTGGCTACGCCGGGGCCAATGGCGAGGAAGCTGGGTCGGCGGGCTCATTGTCGCTGGATGCGTCGCGGTCCTGGTGGGCTCCGTCGTCGCGGCCCAGAACACCGACTATCTCGAACATCACTTCCGCCGGTTTATGCGGATTCCCAACGAATTGGAACGGTCCGGACGCACGATCGGGAACGAAGCCTCATGGCGTATGCTGGAAGACGTCAAAGTTTTTGGCTATGGAGCCGATTCCTACGGCCACGCTTTCAGCCTCTACATCGATAAATACCCGGCTTTGGTTCGCAAGCACCGCAAATCGGGCCGCATCCGCACCAACTGGGTGCAAGCCCACAACGACCCGCTGCAAATGGCCGTCGAGCTCGGAATTGTGGGGGCCTCGATCCTCGCCCTTTCTCCCCTTTTCTTTCTCTGTGTCTTCCTCGTGCGCTTTTTGCACTTCCGGGAGGAATCGATCCTCATGTTTGTTACGGTCTTGTTTCTTTTCGCACATTCTTTTGTCGATCTTCTCTTTCAGAGTACTGTTTTGCTGGCTCTCTTCGCTTTCCTACTGCTAGCAGTGGAAAGAAGCCTAAACTTCCAAAAACACCATGAGCGACTCGAAGAGACACCGTAAGGAAATCCCCTCCTCCAAGGAACATTTTGTAAACTCGACCTTTCCCTACTCCGAGCGCATGGGTCGCAAGGCCTACGAGACGCGCAAACGGGTTCTCCAAGTCGAACTCCTCAAGATGCAGCGATGGGTCAAAGACAATGGCAAGAAGATCGTCATTATCTTTGAAGGACGCGATGCCGCAGGCAAAGGGGGAACCATTCGCCGCTTCATGGAGCACCTGAATCCTCGCGGTGCCCGGGTCGTCGCCTTGGAAAAACCCAACGAACAGGAGCGCGGACAATGGTATTTCCAACGCTACGTGCAGAACCTGCCGACCACAGGAGAGATTACTCTATTCGACCGCTCTTGGTACAATCGCGCCGGAGTAGAGCGCGTGATGGGATTCTGCACAGAAGCGGAGTATCGCGAGTTCATGCGCTCGGTGCCTCAGTTTGAGGAAATGCTCGTTCGCTCCGGGATCATCCTCATCAAATATTGGTTCTCCGTCTCTCCCGAGGAGCAACGAATTCGATTCCAAGCTCGAGAAACCGACCCTCTCAAGCAATGGAAATTGAGCCCGATTGATCGGGCGTCCCAGGATAAATGGGGCGACTACACCGCTGCCAAGGAAGACATGTTCCGCTATACGGATACGCCAATCGCGCCTTGGACAGTGATCAAATCTGACGACAAAAAGCGCGCCCGGATCAACTGCTTCCACGATCTTCTTTCCCGCATCGATTACACTCAGAAAAACGAAGAAGTCGCTCATCGCCCGGATCCGATGATTGTCAGCAACGCTGCCGACTTTTTCCATCACCCCGAAGATCCGGACGAACTTCCGCAGATCTAGGTATCACAGGCTGGATGCCGGGCGCGCATTGGATTCGCCTTCACAGACTGGCAGCCTGTGCTACTATTGGAACAGACTCTCGCCAGTTGAAAATTCCCACCCTTCGAATTCTCTTGTCCCCCGCGCCAAAACCCATCGATCATTGGCGGTTGTGGACGCGCCAAAAAACTTCATTCCCGAACCCTTCGAGTACCATCAGGAGCTGGAACTCTCCGTCGAGAGCCTGACGAACTTAGGTGTGGGCGTTGCCCGCCAGGATGGCTGGGTGATCATGATTCCCTTTTCCCTGCCCGGTGAGAAAATCCGGGCCCGCGTCTTTCGAAATCGACCCAATTTTTCCGAAGCCGATTTGATTGAAGTCCTCGAGGCATCGCCCAATCGGGTCGATCCCAAGTGCCCTCTCTTCGGAAGCTGTGGCGGCTGCCAGTACCAACAACTCTCCTACCCCGCCCAATTGGAATGGAAGCAGGCACAAGTCCGGGACGCCCTCGAACGCATTGGAGGCATCGAGAACGAAGTTCTCATGCCGATCGGATCTCCCAAGGAATACGGCTACCGCTCCAAAATCACCCCACACTATCAGCGCTGGAGGGACGATGGGGATTTCCCTATCGGTTTCCTGCGCGTGGCCCAAAGGCAACGCATCATCGACGTCCCCCAATGCCCGATCGCCACTCCCGCGATCAACGAGACCCTTCCCGAGCTGCGAGCTCAGGTAAAGAAGACGCCCCCCAAAGGGAAAAAGAAGAAGGGTGCGACCCTCCTCCTCCGAGAAACCATGGAAGGTGTCATCACCGACGCCAAAGCCCTCGTTACCGAGCGCGTGGGGAACCGCGTGTTCCAGTTCAAAGCGGGAGAGTTTTTTCAGAACAACCCCTTCATTCTTCCCACCTTTGCCAACTACGTCACCGAGCAGGCTTCGGACGGCTCACGCTACTTAATTGACGCCTATTGCGGCGCCGGCCTTTTCTCCCTTACAGCGGCGGACCGCTTTGAGAAAGTCATCGGAATTGAGGTTTCAGCAGCGGCCGTCACCCTCGCAGACTCCAACGCTGCCCTCAACAGCATCCGCAACGCCGAATTCCGCAACGGTGAGGCCGAAGCGATTTTCGCCGAAGTCGCCGAATTCCCCGGGGCCGAAACCAGTGTCGTCATCGATCCACCCCGCCGCGGCTGCGACGAAGCGTTCCTAAGGCAATTGTCTGATTTCGCCCCATCCCGGATTGTCTACGTTTCCTGTGATCCCTCGACCCAGGCCCGCGATTTGAAGATCCTGGAAGAATCAGGCTACGAGATCCTGGAAATTCAGCCCTTCGACCTCTTCCCTCAAACACGCCACATCGAGAACGTCGTTACCTTGCAGCGTCAGTAAGGGGGATCTATTCCCAACCGCCTGCCAAGGCGCTAGTATTTCCTAACCGCTTACTGCGTGACCGATGCTTGATTCTCCGGCCTGATTCGGCTAGAGTACTTATGTATATCAACTGACCGGCCCGACAAATCGTCTGCCCGGCAATCTATTCTTTTCCTTATGAAAACCCCCGCCATTCCCTTCCATCAGAGACTGCAGAGCGAAGCCGTCCTCGGCCCCTTTTCGAAAACGAGCGATCCAAACATGATCGAAGCCATGGGCGTAGGCGGAATGGATTTCATCATTCTCGACCTCGAACACGGCCCCAATGACGTCACCACCCTCGGAAACCTCATTAGGGCCTGTGAATGCTCGGAGACGACGGCAGTGGTCCGGTGCCTACGTCCGGATCAGATCGGGCAAAGCCTCGACCTCGGCGCCCGCGTCGTTCAAATCCCCCACGTAAACTGCGCAGCCGATGCACGGACCGCCGTGGAAGCCGCTCGCTTCGCGCCCTCCGGACACCGCGGTGTCTGCCGATACGTCCGAGCCGCCGGGCACAGCTCGACCGAGAAACAGGAGTATTTCGCAAACGCAGCCGACATCACTGTCATCGCTCAAGTCGAAGGAACCGAAGGGCTTAGCAACCTCGACGAGATTCTTGAGGTTCCCGGAGTCGACATGATCTTCGTCGGCGTCTACGACCTCTCGCAGTCCTTAGGGATGACGGGAAAAACGGAATCGCCCGAAGTTCTCGCAGCGCTCCAAACTGTCGCCGAGAAGTGTGCCGCGAAGAACATTCCCGTGGGAACTTTCGTCGAGTCCGTCGAAACTGCCCGCAAATACCGGGACATGGGCATCCACTATCTCTGCTATGCGGTCGACGTCGGCATTCTCATGAGTGCCTGCCAATCGCTGAGCCAAGGCGTGAAAGCCTAGCCTCGCGTAGGCGAGGCCGCTCTCAGGCGAGTCCGCTCTCAGGCGAGTCCGCAAACCCGAAAATCCGAATAGAGCCCGGAACGGGTCGCCATATGCCGGATTCCGATCCGCCCCGATTCGATCGCAGGCAAGTCTTCGTTATACCAACGTAAGTGGACCGTGGTTTCCGGATTCCTGATTCTCATGAACAATTCCCTTCCACCCCGCTTGATGACAGAGATCTGATGGGGAACTCCGGGCTGGAAAAGGTGGGTTGAATCATAGTCACCCGGGAGAGCCGTTCCCTCCAAAGACTCCGACCCAGGCATGTACCGGCGCGCGCGGATATACTGCACATCGGTCTCAAAGGAATTCCCGAAGGCCGCATAGCTAATGTGATAGGTATGCATGCCGTTGAAGTAAATCGACATGTTCGGAACCTTGCGCTGGTCATTCCATCCGACAATGTCCTCTTTCTCACCGGGGCCGGTCGCCTGCACGTAGAGAATCGCCACGCATCGTTCGGCAAAATCCGTTCGGGTGAAATTGTATTCAATTTTTACGTCACCCTCAAATTGCTCCCGGGTCCAAAGCACCGCATGATGCGCATTGTTGGCAAACCTTGGCCCAGCCGAGAAACTCATCCCATAGGGAGTGTTCTCGACACCCGCAACTTCGCCGTCGAGAAACCATTTATCCTCCCAATTCTCCTTTCCACTATCGTGAAAGAGCTCATTCCATTCAGCTCGATCCAGTTCGTCGAAACACTTTTGTAATTCTTCGGAGTTATTCTTCATGGGCATAAAAATAAAGACGTGGACTGACCCCTCCAAGGGTGAAGAGATCCGCACGAGCTTTCAAATCAATCCTATCGGAATCCTCTCCTTAAATCGAACACTCCGGATTGAGTTCCCAACACTATCTCCCCGTGTATGTTGGTTCATAAATTTCGATGTGACCATCGAGATAGAGAGCGTTCACTTTCGCCTCGTGCGGCCAATCATCTCTTCCAGTATTTTCGTCTAGTGGACTGAAGGCACAATAGAAGAGTCTTTCCTTTACCGGATCATATTTATTGATGCGCTCAGCCTGCGGGTCTCGATAGCTCGTCTTCAAGATCTTGGAACTTTCAGGCATTGTAAAAACGGTTCCAAACGCCGGGTAAGGTAAGCGAGCATGTTCAATATTGGCGGGGTCCGCACAAACAAATACCTCATCCCCCACATAAGGTTTGAGAAAGCGGGCGATCCTTCCTCGATCCCCGGTGCCCTGACCATCAATTTCGCTCGGCCCAAAACTCCCTCCATACACGTAAGGAAGCCTTCCCTCATTCTCCGAGGCAAACTGATGGATCGCCAACCCGATCTGTCTAATATTGGAGGCACATTCGGTCCGCTCGGCATTGACTCGGATCTTGGAGACCACAGGCACAAGGATCGCGGCCAGCACCCCCAGAATGGCCATAACGGTCAGCAGTTCAACCAGGGTAAACGCTCGATACGAATTTGAGGTGGGGGTTTTCATTGTCGGGGTATGGGGGTTGCATCACGAACGGCTATCGAGATGGGGGCGGACCTAACTCAAACCACCCCCAATTGGAGGTATTTTTTGCGTTTTCGAGGCCTCCGTAACCGATCCCCATAATGGTCTTACGAAGGTCCTTATCGGCGTCATCCATGAGAATGTCGAGGGCGATGGTGCTACCCTCTTCGAGGGTCCAGGGAGAATCCTCCTTCGGCTTGATTCGGCCCTCAACGATGTAGCCTTCTTCCGTCAGTCGTCCAACAAAACGAATCTCCAGAGCGGACGAATCGCCCACCATCGAAAAGGCAGTGGCTTCGCCGGCAGATTCCTCCACCACAGGTTGAACCATAATCTGCTCAACGCCGGAAGAGTATCCGGAACGACGCATCGAAGGAGGACGGATATCGACAAACAGTTCCAGATTGTCGTAGAGGAATGCCCTCTTAACGTCTTCCTCCGGAGCCGGGCGTAGTTGGTCGTCCCTTACCTCCAGAAGCAGACACAAACCTTCTTCTTCATTCCAGGCCAGACGATACTGGAAGGAAAGATCCCACTCGCCTTTCCACTGAGGGGCCCAAGGCACGCCGGGAACGGGTTTCCCACTGAGCACGTAGTCGACCTGATTGACCACAACCGCTGGAACGTCCTTCCAATTCGCAGGATCCGCCACCAGGGGAACCGGAACGCGGAAGGCTGGAATCGTAATCGTCGCATCCGTTGCGGTCAGCATGTATTGGGTTTTGGCCAACAATCTTCCCTTCGCATCCAGCACATCAAACGACAGCTCGTGGATCCCCCGTTTCAATTGCTCAGCCGTCAAGATAAACGGCACCTCTACCGTCTCTCCCGCCGACACGCGGGCCTCCTCCTCACACTCGAGAGAGACTCCACCCGGCAGTTCCACATCCAGGCGATATACTTTTTCCTTCTCCCCAGGATTGTAGAGAGCGACCACCCCGTCTAATCGTCCCGCTTCCATGACCCCATCGGCGAGAACCTCAGCGATGGGGATCTGAGCAAATCCCTCGGGGACATCAAAAATGTATTGGGCGCTCATTCCCGTTTCAATGTGGACGACGCCTTCGTCATCGACTGGCCACTCCTTGGGATTTCCCTGGATGTCCATCCCTTTGAGGACCTTCACTCCCTTCGCCCGAAACATGAGCTCTGGTTCGTCATCCGAGAACACCGCGGCAATTCGGCGTCCGTCGAGCGTCGTAACGAGAACGGCGGCGTCCCGAATCGAGGCTGTCGGGATTCGCTCCACCGAAGCCATCGGAAGAAGAACCTCCGCCAGAGCTGCCATGGCAACCCCCTTCTCACTTGGACGTCCATACCCTACTGGGAACGGGTAGACATTGCCCGCGCCGGCCAATTGGAACACCCGTTCACAACCATCCGCCAGATCGAGCAGGATCGTCTGAACCGTCCACGCCGCAGAGACTTCCGGAGGCACCACTGGCATAAATCCGGAAAGAAACTGGTGGCCATAGGTCGAATTCAAGCGACCCTCATAGGTTTCGTAAAAATCCTCGTCCGTCATCGGGCGACCGTCGACGGGAGCCGGCTGCTTGATTCCGAACTCTCCATTCCAGATTGGCGCATCCTTGCCATACTGGTTGAGGATCTCACGGACCTTCAGGACCTCCTGCTTTCGGGCACTGTTCTGAATCGGAGAAGTCCGGTAGTTATGAATCGTAACGATATCGAAGTAAGGCCCCCCACCGGCAGCCATCACGGCGTCGAGCCACGGGACGAATCCCGGACACCCACTGATGCCCACGACTTGAGCTTCCGGATCCTCCCGCTTCACCACCTCGTAAGCCGCTTTCAGCACCGCCACATACTTCTGCGCGCGGTCCTGATTATTGGTCCCCAACGTCTTGCCGTGGTGCCCCGAGTTGGGTTCGTTCACAATCTCCCAATATTGGACGTCATCCTTGTAGCGACGAACCAATTGGGTCATGAGGTCCTTGTATTCAACGAGGTTGAAGACTTCGGAATCAGGATCTTCATCCAGGGTCTTCGGCACGGAGTTAATGCAGAGCATCAGGTCCAACCCCCGTCCGCGAATCTCCCCAACAATCTCATCCATCGAGGAAAAATCATATTCCCCGGGGGCGACCCGCCGGGGGCCACGGATGATTCGTTCCAAAGCCCCGAAGCCCAAGACCGGTGCCTCCGGACCGCGCGTTACGATTTCATGAGAGGCCAAGGGAGAACTCTCCGGCTGCTCTTCCAAAGGAGGAAGCTCAACAATCGCTCCGAGCGGATACTCGACCGAATCGATCTCCTCGCCCGTTTCGTCGTTCAGGACGATCTGCAAGAAATAGAGACCACATTCGGGCAGAGTTACCATAAAGTCGTCGGTCGCCCCTTCATCCTCACGGATCGACAACTCGCGCTGCCCCTCACTCACGGTGTTCCCCATCAGGTCCTCGATTCTCCAGGAAGCCTCCAGGGAACCGGTCCAAAATGGATTGGCCGGAACCGCAAGAGTCACCGGAATTTCCGAACCACGGGGAAAGTATCCGTAGGTATCCGCAGGAATCTCCATCTGAATCTCCTCGAGAAGCGCCTGCTTCGCCTGTTCGACTTCAAAAGCCGCCAATTGCTCTTCGACCGATCCTTGCGGCTTTCCAGCTTCATACCGCTCCCTCACTTCTTCCGGAGAGAGGAGACGGGAATACACCGCGAGCTCGTCGAGATTGAAAGGAACAGCGCCCACCTGAGATGACTGGAATCCGCCGATCCTCAGTCCCCCTTTATCTCTCTCCGGGGCGTTGAAACGGTCGGCCACAAATTCCGGAGGAATAAAGTCAGCCTCCATTTTCTCTTCGGCCGCCAACTCACCGTTGACGTAGAGGAGAAGCTTCTGGTGTTCCGCATCCCAAGAGGCGACCAAATGGTACCAGAGATTGGGCTGCATCGGCGCGTAAACGGTCTTCGGCTCGTCTGTCGTCGCTATGCGCCAGGAAAAGTTTCCGCTGGATTGCCCCAAGACATAACCTGAGTGAAAAGCTCCGCCAGCCCAGACATAAGGACCCGTCCCTTTCGACTCTGGGCGCAGCCAAGCCTCGAGAGTCATTGTCCCGGAATCCGTCTCGTAGAACAAACTGTGAATGACGCTCTCCCGAGGTTCTCCGGGACGAATGGAAAACGTTCCGGGCTTCCGGCCGGGGCGCCATTCGGTCCCGACAATCGGTCCCTTCCACTTCTGGACATAAATGTCTTCCGGTTCTCCGTAGGGCGAGTTGCCCACCAGCATCAAGCTTCCTACCCCATCCCCGGCCAACTGCTCGGCCCGACCTCCTGAACCAGCCTCAAACGGATAATAGCGGACCAACGCAGGATCCTGTAGCCAGGAATCAGAGCCATTCTCCACTTCGGCCCTCAAAATGAGGTGCGATGACAGAGTCAACGTGAGCAGAGAGAACAAGAAAGGGAAGGAACGGAACATAAGTGTGGGGAAGGGGTTGTGGGGTTCAGGGAGAAAGAAAAAGCGTCGTAAAACGAGGACTACACTCGCTGTCGATTCAGACCTAAATGCGGATCGATAAAGCTGTTGCGCATGGACTCGTCATACTGACCCTCCGTAAACCAGTCTGCGGAGAGGACCCGGTCCTGGGCTGGCAGATCCGGATTCTCGAGGCACTTTTGAATGAGACTCGTGACAATCGCTCCGACCCTTGATGGATCAAAGACATACCGGGCCACCGGAAACGGGCAAAGCAATCCTGACCCCTTGTTCCAATGAGTGACAATCTGGAGATCCCTCGGCACTTGAACTCCCATCTCCAGAATCGCCGACGAGGCACTGCAGAAGAGACGGTCATCCCCGAAAATTAAGGCGTCAGGTTGCTTCTCTGGATCCGCGAACCAAATTTCCCGGAAGAGTTGCCACCCAGAGGCCGAATGCTGTGGATCCGCATCATTCTTGATCCATTCCGGATAGACGGGAAGGCCGACAATATCCATTTCCTCGAGAAATGCCTTTTGAGTGTGGTCTTCCTTGGGTTCATATGGATCGTCGGAATTATACCAATAGATCAATCCGATGCGCTTTCTCCCGAACCGGGACAGGTAACGAACTGCCTCACGCAGACTCGGTCCATTGGTCGGATGAATGCGGTGCTTGAACGAATTGTCGCCACTCAAACCAATCACAGGAACCCCCCGCTCTTCGAGCTGAGACATCCAACCGTTCTGGCGTCCAATCGAAATGCTCACCAGAGCCTTTACTTCATTGGCGTCGATGGCCGCTCCCAAACCACTTTGGTCGATATGCTCCTTCTGGGGCCAAAGCGGACAGTCTTCACTGTCGGAGGTGCGCGGAATCAAGTAGAGCTTGTAGGGGGTGGAATGATGATTCAGCTCATCCAATATCGACATTGTGCTCAGGTGAGCATAGGGCGTCCTCATGCATTGAAGGAGCTCCTGTGATACCACGATCGCGATATGTTGCTGAATCTGCTGACGGGCCACGTAGGTCCCCGAGCCCACCTTCCTGTAAATCATCCCCTCACTCACCAACTCCAACATGGCAGTTCTCAGGGTAACGTTGCTGACACCGAAACGAGCGGCCAGTTCACGGTCGTTTTCCAAGCGGTCTCCCGGGCTTCGATGGTACACCAACTCTCTCAGTTGCTGCACGAGTTGGACATGCTTATTTCCTGAAGATTTCATTCTAAAACTGTAGGATCAATTGAGGCGCGTAGGCCGGAAAATTCTCTGCAAATTCTGCGGTCCGGAAAATGATGCCCTTGTTGTCCGAAGGATTGTCCCCCTTCACGCTATCCGGGCTGCGCAGCCGAAACCCAATAAACCGCTGATCGGACTCGATTCCCTGACGAACCGCATCGGTCACATCGATCGCCGGCACTCGGTTCAAAACCGAAATCTCCGTTTCCCCCTCGACAATTACTTCGCCCAGAGAAACGCCTCCATTCCAGTCCTCATCCGACACGACTCCGTCAGCGGAATCCGTCCAATAGGCAAAGAGTTCCACAGTCGCTGGAGACGGACCTTTCGAATGGGAGTAGAGCACGAGTTTCGCTGACTTCAATTCACCCATCCCCGCATCGGTGGAAGGAATCGAAAACTCAAAAATGCCCACGTACTCATTTCCCCACATGGATCCAACCTTCGCGACCTTCCCTAACGCGTCTACTTCGTCCGGCTCTCCATCCCAGGGATCACTCTGATCCGAAAGCTCTCCGTCAGCCGGAGCGCTGGTGTTCAGTTCAAAATTCTCCGCAAAAACGGAAGAGAGTTGAAGGAATAGACCTGCAAGAAAGAAAATCAAAAGCTGCTTTTTTATTTCCATTTTAAACATCCACGCATGACCTTTCAGAGTGGGCAATTCCTAGGATGGAATCGACCAACGAGAGTTAGAAAAATAGACCGGACGGAGCGACTACCCCGTCACTCTATTTGAACGAAGAAAATTGCGACGTCGAAGACAGAACACTCCCGCCAGCATCGCTAGAATCATAGCTCCGGCGGCAGGTTCAGGAACTGAAGACAGGGTAATGTTATCAAAATTGAATCCGCTGGCACTGCGGATGCGCATTGTATTGAAACTTGTATAGATATCACCGGTGGTATCTTCGAAGCTGGAGAAGGTAGTTCCTGCGATGGAAGCGTCGATCTGGACACCCAACACTGTCTTAGTCAGCGTGAGGGAAAACGTCTTTCCATCCGCAGGACCACCAATCGTCGCCGTCTCACTAGGAGTATGAATAATGTTTGCCGCATTGAAATACGAGCTGTCATTCACCACATCGTAATAATTCGGACTCGTGTCTGATCCCGATATGACCTGATGAAACATATAGCCGTCACCATCTGGTGTCAGTGAGCTTCCACCAAAACTGTTCGCTGTAATCGTCGTTTCGCTATTCAGCAAGGCGATGGTAAGATTTCCGCTCGTCGCACCGTTCGGATTATAATCCAGAGTTAATGAAATCGAATCGCCGACATTCGTGAGCGAAACTTCTCCGAACTGCCTGTATGTGTAAGTATTGGTTGCCTGTGCCCCCTGATTTCTCAAGACATCACCACTCAGAGGTGAATTATTATCCGTTCCCACTGTCCATGGGTAACCCCCTTCATTTCCATTGTAGAAGAAATAGCCGTAGTCGTTCAGGCCCGTCGATTGTTTCTCGGACGGGGCCCCCGGATCCACTCCGGTAAAGTCGTCCGAGAACACCGTTCCGGCAAGTAGAGATGAAGCAGTAAGCGTTGGCAGAACCGGAGCCACGACCAGACAACGAACCAGAGACAATTTCTTTTTCATGGGTAACCTTTTTCTAGGGGGGGATCGAGTGAGAAAAAATAGTCCACGGAGTCTAAGGGAAAACCCCGCAAGCCATTAACTAAGTCAATTACAATTGACTTTTAAACTGGAAGTCAATTATGAAATCGAAACAATTTCTTTACTCCCCGGAGACCGCGCAAGATCCCCCACTGCGCTCAAAGCAGCTGAAAAGGATCCGGTCTCCCAGTCCCAACAACGATGAATCCTCCTGATCTACTCTCCCCCGCCCCTTACGAAACCCGTGCAGAACGCTATGACGCGACCCATAGACTCATCAGCGAGACGTGTCGGAAGTGGTTCGATTCAGAAGGGAACTGGATTCATCCCGTCGGAGTCTCCGCGGAGGGAGCGTGGATCCATCCTCCCCAGCCAATCCCCAAGACTTACACCCGGTTCGTATTCTGGATGACGATGGGCCTCCTCTGCGGATCGGAGGAGGACGTTAGACTGGGCAATGCGATTCTCGAAAAGACCCGATTTCATTCCCACAACATCCCCGATCAGCCCGGGGTCGACCCGGAGAAGATCCCTCCCTTCGACATATTTGTGACCAACCACTCGATGCAAATGCTGGCGGTGCACGGGAAGAAGCTCGACGAATCGGTGAAGCAACAAATCGAATTCTGGGCCACCGCCGGGCTCCGCGACTACATGGGAAACCGCTCGGCCGACCTTCAGTTTCACGGTTTCAACGACAACATGCCCGCCAAGGCGACACTCGGACTGATCTTGGGAGGAGAATACTTCGAGGACTCCGACGCATTTGAGCACGGACTCTGGAATCTGCACCAACTGGCCCGCATGTTGTCCAGACGCGGCCTGATCAGCGAATACAACAGCCCGACCTACACTCCATTCACCCTGGTCAACCTGACGGTAATTTCCCAATACGCAAAATCGGAAGAGGCCCGCACATTGGCGTCCCAGTGCTGCGAGCGAATCTGGGCGGAGATCCTCGCGGCCTTCCATCGTCCCACCGGCCTCATGGGCGGCCCCTACTCCCGCGCTTACCACTTTGATTCAACGGCACACCTCTCCACTCAGAGTTTCCTCCTCTGGCTGGCTCTCGACGAGATGGTCCTGCCCAACCCCATCGAGGAATTTCAGAAGGATCCGATTGAGCTACTCCACGCCCATGGGTTCGCCCCTGAATCCCTCGGGCGCCTCGCCTGGGTATCGTCCTGCCAGCTCACTCCTCCCAAAGAACTATTGAGGTGGTCCCGTGATCGCCAATATCCATTCCAGTTTCACGCGACCGCCGAGCGAGGCGGCGATGGCGAGAAATATTGTAGCGAAGTCAACATCACCCAATACCAGGAGAAAGACTTTTCTCTTGGCACCGCCGAGGGAGAGTGCTGGTCACAGCTGCAGTCCGAGGTCTTCTATTTCACCTATCGCAAGAAACAACCGGCCACCCGTCGGGAGGATGTCCGCGTGGCCTACACTCGTTATCTTATCGATGACGAGGACCCCAAGGATCCCGGAGAAAGCCTGAAAACCCACGGGATCGTTCATACCTTACAGGACAAACGCGAAGCCCTGGTCCTCGCTCGGCCGACCCTCAACCTCTCCGCCACCCCGCTCCGCAGACTCCGTTTCTGCCTCATCATTCCCGAACATTTCGGCACGATTGACCGGATCATCGAAACCGAGACCCATCTCTTTCTAGAAGACGGCCCGATTCGCTACGCAGTGCGCCCGCTGAATCCCTCGGACTGGGAAGGAACTGCGAGAATCAAAATGAATCGCATCGAAAACTACCTCCTCCTTTCCCTCGAGAATTATAACGGTCTTCCCCGGCAGTTCACGGAGGAGGAACTCAAGCAGACCCTCAATGGATTCGTCTTCAGTGTCGGCCGCTGCGACGAAGAGACATTCGAAAGCTTTCACGAAAGAGTCACCGACTCCCACTGCCTCGACAGTTGGTACTTCGATTCCCGCACCGTTCGCTACCACAGTACCGAAACCGAACTGGAGATCTGCTACTCTCCGGGAGGCAATCACGTTCGATACGCCAGCATCAAAGGTCGCATCCGTCCGAATCCCGTTTGGAAGGCCGACGGACTCCCCGTCCAGGATCTTCCATTCCTCGGAACTCCCCCGCCGCAACAACCGCTACGCTTCCCCTACCGACACCTCAAGGTCCCCTTCGCACCGGAAGCACCCTGGACCATTCATTCCGATCTCAGCTCCCAAAAAAGCATCTCTTCGGGATCGGGATGGAGAAAGCACCACCCCTAGAGAGCTCACGCAGGCCATCCGAAAAACGTGATCACGGTTTCCTGCGAGACCATACCTGCGTGAAGACGTTTCCACTTCCCTCACGGGCACCCCACCAATCCCCCTCCATGAAATTCGTATTCCCCTTCACCCCTTCCCAGATAGGGATACTCTTCCTCCTCTCCCTTATGAATCCCTCACTCGTCCATGGCACTGAATCCCATTTGGAGAAAAACGGCTGGACCGCCGAAACGTTCAAAAGCGTCGACGTGATCGACCTGAAGATCTGGCACAAGGCACCAGTTGAAGCCGAGTCTGACCCAAAGACAGCGGGAATCGTCTTTTTCTATGGAGGAGGCTCTGCCGGAGGGCACCTCGCGGCCGCATGTGCACTCCTGCCGACCCTGAACGATCCCTCCGATCCGCCAGTGAGCTGTAAACCCAACGCCCTGATCCTCTTCAACCCGGTTTACGATAACGGCCCCGGTGGATACGGCCATGATCGGATGAAAGATCGCTGGGAAGAAATTTCTCCCCTTCACCACATCGACGAAGAGGCTCCACCGAACATCGTCTTTCTCGGAACCGAGGATCAAGTCATGCCCGTCGAGACCGCATGCTATTGGAAAGCCAAGATGGAAGCCTGTGGAGTTCGCTCCGAGCTTTATCTCTACGCCAATCGGAAACACGGATTCTTCAACGGGGGAGAAGATTATACCGACACCGTGCAAAAGATGCATGCATTCCTTGCCTCCCTAGGCTATCTTCCCTTCTTAGGCGCGCCATTGTGACTGACGCACCCCGACCCTGTTCCTATGAAAACCTCTCCCAATTGCATCCTCCTCGTCGGAGAAGATGTCGGCCGTGCCCTGGGTTGCTACGGTGACCCCACGCGAAAACCCCGAATATGGACCGCCTCGCTGCCTCCGGCTGCCGCTTCGACAATGCTTTCAGCACCGCCCCGGTTTGCTCCCCGAGTCGTTCGACCATGGTCTCCGGACGGTATGCCTGGAGTATCGGCACCCATCATCACCGCTCCAACCTCAAGAAACCTCCACGAATGTTCACCCATGAACTGAGAGATGCCGGTTACTACGTCAATTGGGCGAACAAACTGGATTTCAACTTCGAGCCCTCCGAAGACATTGCCGACGAAAGAAAAGAGTGCGCCGAGGATTAAGAGAAAGGGTCCCTGCCCGACCAGCCCTTTTTCCTCTATCACAACTTTACGGTCACCCACGGAAGCAAGATGTGGGGTTCTGAGGAAACCCGTTTTGGTGGTCACAACAAAGAGCGAATGGCCACACCTTCTCCGGCCCGATCACAAGGTCGACCCTCCTTCTATTTGTCCAGCCTACCTGCCCGATCCCCGGCCGTGAGACAAGATATAGCCCGCTTCTACGACTCTCCATTTCGCACGGATCCAGGAAATCCCGTCTTAAAACTCGGGTTAGGGATCACTGTTACAGTAACCACTTCAACGGGCTCTTCTTTTTTTCAGAGAATCGACTAAGTATCACCGATACTCCGAAGCGGTCTATCAATTCGCCATTCCCTCCGGACTTTTTCAACTTTATGATTTTCTAAACTTTCCAATACTCAATGTATGAATCGAGAGCCTTGGGGCTGCCTTTAGCTTTTTTCTGCTAAAGATCGGGAAAAATTCTCCCGGGCGTTTTTCTCTTCCAATCAAGCATCACCACCGAATCCCCATGCTCTATCCTCAACGAAACTTCCCCCGCGAATTTTTCGACCTCCACGGGATCTGGAACTTCCCTCACGAAAAGGAGGAGACAGTCTACACGTCGGGCTTCACTCCAGAGAAACAAGTCGCCGTTCGCAGTAGTTACAACGAAGCCTTTGACGAAGAAGATTTTCGGAAGTGGATGAAGGGATGTTGGTATTCCCGCGAATTGTCACATCCCCGCGTTCTTCAATCCGAACGAGTCGTTCTTCGCTTTGGTTCCGACATTTACAAGGCTCAGGTCTACCTAAATAGAAAACTTCTGGGTGACCACGAGACCGGCTATATCCCTATTGAGTTCGACATCAAAGAGCTGATTCATTTCGGCGAAGGAAACCTTCTCTGCGTTAGAACCGATAACGTTCTTTCCCTTGAAACAGTCCTCATGGATAATCTGAAAAAACACCCAGAAGCGGGCCACTTTGCAGGGCAGTATCCGTATACCCCGATCGACTTTTTACCCTACGCCTGCATTCAGCACCCAGTCTCGATCTACTCCACATCAAGCGAAGCGTGGCTAGAATCCGTGACCGCTCAAACCCAATACGAGGTCCACACGGGGATCGTTCGTATTTCAGGGATCTTTCAAGGATCCGCCACACACGCTGAAATCATGATTCTCGAAACCTCGTCAACTGCTGAAGCTGAGATCAACGAAGGCCATTTCGAAGCCGAGCTGAAAATTGACGTCGTGACTCTCTGGAATGTAGGCGAGCCGAACCTCGACCGGGCTAGCATTCGCTTGAAGGATGAAAGCAAGCAGATCTACGACGAGTATGACCAACTGTTCGTGTTTCAAACCGTCCAAATTGAAGGCAACCGCATCCTTCTTGATGACAAACCTCTCTATCTGCAGGGATTCGAGCGTCACGATGAATACCGCCACCTCTGAACTCTGGGGGAAATCCGGCGAAAATTGGGATCCGAAGGGACGTTTGCCAGACTTCTCTTTCGCCGGTTACCATTCCGGCGAACAGTCCATCCCCGACCACCCTCGTGGGATCAGTGTAATCGACTTCGGCGCCGTTGGGGATGGTCAAACCGACAATACGAAAGCGTTTCAACAAGCCATTGATGAATGCGAAGGCCGAGTCATAGAGATTCCCGAAGGCCAGTATGTCATCCGCGAAATCCTTTGGATCCAAAAACCCGATATAGTCCTCCGAGGCGAAGGCCCGTCCAAAACGGTAATTTTGCCCACGACCAAACTGGAAGCGGTTCGTCCCAGCATGTCGGAAACCGCCGATGGTCTGAGTACGTCGAATTACTCATGGTCAGGAGGTTTTATTTGGATCAAAGGTGATCTTCAGAACGAGTTAATTACGAAAATCACCA
Source organism: Puniceicoccus vermicola (assembly GCF_014230055.1). Taxonomy (NCBI): domain Bacteria; kingdom Pseudomonadati; phylum Verrucomicrobiota; class Opitutia; order Puniceicoccales; family Puniceicoccaceae; genus Puniceicoccus; species Puniceicoccus vermicola. The sequence continues at coordinate 231,649 of NZ_JACHVA010000127.1, forward strand.
CGGACGCGGTTCGCGGCGACCGGACGCTTACCGTGATCAATGCCAGCGGGTTGAGTGTAGGCCAAGTGGTGACGATTCAAATTGAAGACAGCGGCGACGCTTCGATCATCCAACACCTCTATGCCGACGACCCTGGGGAGAACGATGACAACCTCAGCTTTCACAGGCAGACGACCCTCGTTTCGCGCATTCAGTTAATCGACGGCGAGCGCATAACGCTTGAACGCTCCCTCCCCTTTGACATCCGTCCGGAATGGAAAGCCGAGGTCCTGACATTCGCACCGAGCGTGACCGAATGTGGGATCGCAGACCTCAGCATTGAATTTCCAATCGAACCTTATACTGGACACTTCAAGGAATTGGGCATGAACGGCATAGCCATCGAGCAGGCAGCACACTGCTGGGTTCGCAATGTCGAGATTCGCAATGCCGACAGTGGAATTTTTCTGGAAAGTCACTTCTCCACGATCGACCACTTGGTTCTGACTTCCAAACGTCCGAAACTTCAAGGCGACACCGGACATCACGGTGTTTCCTTCAGCAGCTATGCGCAGGACAACTTATTGCAGAACTTCGACTTTGAAACTCGATTCATTCACGACATCACCGTGGAGAATATGGCCTGCGGAAATGTCGCCAAACTCGGAAAAGGCCCGGACCTTTCGCTTGATCATCACCGTTGGTGCCCAAATCGAAATCTCTTTTCTCAAATTGATGTCGGCACCGGAGAATCCGTCTGGCGTTTCGGCGGTGGACCGCAGCGTGGAAAACATACCGGACGAGGCGCCACATTCTGGGGAATATCCAGCAAGCAACCGATTTCCCACCCAGGAGTCCAGTTCGGTCCCGCGGAAGTGAATTTCGTCGGTATAAATAGCCATGTGCCCAGCATCAGGGAAACCGACGGTCTCTGGTGGGAATCCATTCCCCTCGAAGACCTACAACCAACCGATCTCCACGAAGCTCAGTTGAAACGACGTCTCGTGGGATAGCTTCCGGGACCGTTCCATCCAGCCACGAATTAGACACTACACCGCCTCTTGGGTGCGGTGGACGGCGTTTGCTCCGTCTCTTAAACAGAAACGCTACACGATAAAACCCCTCGCAGACTTTGCTCGCGACATCCCTCTAGAAGAAAGCATAACAAACTAGGGATCCTAGGGATTCCCCGTTCTTGTTGGCATGGCAACCATCGGCTTTCAGATACATTTTCGCCGACGATAAATATCACCGTCGTCAATCCGCCAGAGTGACAGTAACAGTTGCAGTCAAGTTTCCAATTCGCTGATGTATCGTTTAAGTTAACCCTAATACGATTTGTTTTGCTCGTCAAAGTCCATCGATTTTCCCCAATGCTAAAAGCCCTTCTTACCTTCGCAATCTAGGGTCTACTCCAAAGTTTGGGGACCGGGCATAATTTGTGATTATTTTTCTTTAGGATTATTGTGTGTGTTCATTGGCACTGAGCGAGGACGCGCAGTCGGTAATTTTCAAAGTTTCTGAAGCCGAAGGCTCTTCTTTGGATGAGTTTCATTTTTCTGTGGAAGCCTTCGGTGATGGCATTGTTTTTGGTAAATCGCCACATGGTGGCGATGGGCTCGATCCATTGTTGGAGGGTCTTGGCGAGGGTTTTGAGTTGTGCAAAGCCCTGTTGTTGTAGTTCTTCGATATGTCGATAGAGCTCTTTGGCATTTGATCGACACTTCTTTGCTGTGCAGGACTTCTGGCAGAGAAGGGAGTGGATTTGCCATCGTTTGAGATAGAGGGGCTCGAGGGTTGGGTGCTTGTCGAAGAGTTCCTGACGGCGTCGGATCTGTTTTTGCGAGAGGCGCCCGGGTCGGGTTCGCAGGATCGCCAGGAGTCCGCTGTTGCGGGTAATCTCGGGAGCAATCTCACGGCAAAGGCCCGTGAAGTGATGAGCGAGT